>JAITGL010000032.1 GCA_031280645.1 Tannerellaceae bacterium
CCCTTAGGCAGCGCAATCGTTTGGCTATTTCCGGTAGCTACGCTTGTGGCGATGGTTTGACCGAGTACGTTGGTAACGGTTATCGTCTTGCCTGCGGCGTTGAGGATGGTTACCGAGCCGGCTCCGCCGATTACCTTGGGAGCTGCGGTTGCGGCTGCCTCGTTGCCGGTGGCTTTAGGATCGCCGTACTTGTCGCCTTCAACTTGGTTTACGTTCAGGCCGAGGGCTGCGTCATTCCAATAAATACCTGTCTGATCATAGGGGATATCCAGGCTGACAACCGGAGCTCCGTTGTGGTTGAGAGCGAAGGTTGCCCTTTTTGGACCAATCTCCGTACCACTCATCCATTCCGACTCGATGAAGAAGTTACGATCCGGATTCTCACCGAAGTTTCTCAGGCGGAACTGGAATACCATACTCTTGCCGTTGGGGGCTTTTTTCTCGGTGGTGTAACCGGCGATGTTAGGCGTGGAGGGAACTTTATAATCCTTGTTGCCCGGATCGTAGTCGTGCCATCTTGGCTCATAGTGAGTGTTGGCTCCAAGATAATGCTTCCGGTACCAGGGGATATTGGGATTGTTGTAGAGCCATGTTTCGGGATTGAGCTGTATCTGCAATGTAGATACGGTTTTGTAGCTTTCGGGCAGCACATAGAATGTGTCGCCAAGGTGTACGCCTTCTACAAACGCTAAGCGAATGTCGCCCTCGATGGTTCCGTGGCCTTTATAGTTGCTGTTGCGTCTTTCTACGGAGTCGGTTGCATTGAACAGGTACATGCCTCTTACAAGATGGGGAACGTCCTTGGGTTCTTTGTTGGCCCAATGTGATTCATCGAGAGGAACTTTGTTGCCGTTCTCGTCGATATACCATGTGGAGTCGGCTCCTGCCGAATATATCTTGCCTGCCTTGCGTATTTCCGGACGCACTACGAGCATGTACTGCGGCATGTTGGTGTATGGCTCAGACGCTCTACCGTCGGGGGATCTCTTCACAAAAGCGGTGTCTACATAGAATTGATAGTAGGCTGCTTTGGATTTGAGGGTGTCGCCTTCGGGGAAGTGGACATTGTCTTGCAAGCCGAGGAAGCTGATGTTCTTCTTTCTATCCACTTCGCTGCGTAATGCGTTGAGCGTATCCGAGTTTTCATACAGATACATCCAGGGCTGGGCAATGTCGTAGAATCGCAGGAAGAGCGGAGCGTTCTTTTCTTTCGCATTCGCCGTGTCGATACCGGCATACGGTTCGGTTACGGTTGAATCGGCATTCTCGCGGCTGCCGAATGTGTACTGGCCTCCGTCGAACCGGCGATACAGCGGCGCGCTGTACTCCTTGATCTGGAATGCAGACGTTCTGGCTTCCTTCTGTACGTTGGCGTATGCAATGATGTTACCGTCGGCAATGCTCAGCTTTGTGTACGAAATCTTATACGGATGCTGATACGTGCCGCCCCATAGCGGATTTTCGTTTGTAGAGCTGGGAGCCGGGAAGCCGGTAATATAGTCGGACAGCCTTGAGTAGTTGTACCTGTATCCGGTGTTACTCGTATTATCCCAGTTCGGTTTCCTGCCGTGGAATGAGTTGGTGTCGAGGAGTGCATAGTACTTCTTCCCGTCTTTCGTTGTGTTGTTCGTTTTGAGGAGGAATACGCCGTAATCTTTTACTCCATAATCATTAGCTCCGGGGATGTCGCCGGCGGTATATGATTCGCGAGCGTTGTCTACTCTCAATACCTTACCGTCTAATCCGCCTATGCGGAGCGTGTAGGCTTGTCTCTTAAGCTGAGCTATTTTCAGCTTTTCAACATCATCCTTGGTTGGAGCATATCCGTAAGGAATAGGATAATAGTAGTTGTGAGTTGCGTCGGATGCCGCCGGAACGGGTTCTAATGCAAACTGGGTGCGGCCTTTCTGTGCAACAATCCTGTTTGTTCCGTCGTCGGTTAAGCCAAGGTACAAGCTGGTGTTGACTCCAAGTGCATGGAAGTAGTTCAGGTCGTAGGTAGTCATCTGCGACGTTTCGTAAGGAATATAGTAGTATCCCAGGAACGGATTTTCCCTTCTGCTGTCTACCGCAGTAAAGTACGATTTCGTCAGGTCGTTGCGATCGCCTCTTGAGGCTGTCGGGGCCTTGTCCGGGTTGGTTTCGCCATTCTTAACAAGCGTAACGGTGTAGCGGATGTTGGGGAACTCGCGGTTGATCAGCTCAATTGGCGATGTTGCCGCGCTGGTTGTGCGAGTTGGCTTAACTACCCACTGGAAGGATGGCATATCCTGAGGTTCGATTATACCGTCGAGGTTAATGAACGACGGGGCGTACTTGCTTGCAGGAGTTGCAAACGGCGCGATTGAGTCGGTATTGATGGGCACGCCGAGGGCCTGTCCCTTATTGTTTTTGATTACATACAACCCGGCCGCAACCGATTCGAAGTTCTCTACTATCTGGCAACCGGTAAGGCCAAACTGCGCATAGGTATATACGTAAGGAGTACCGATAGTGATAAGGCGGGGCGATTCGCTGTCCTGGTCGATCATAGCCAGCTTAACATGCAGGCGGTCGCCGTTGGTCCATGCCGATGTCGCCGTCGGATGGCTGTAGTACCATACGCCGGATCCGTACGAGCGCCAGAAACGAGTAGTGGTTCCGGGGCTGCTCCAATAATTGCCGTTAGTCTTATCTTGAGCCTCCTCCAGTTCTCTGAATTTTGCAGAAGCCACGTCGATTCCCAAGCTGTCGTTGTGAATGTCGTATACCAGGCGGAAATAATATTGATACTCAAGAGAGGTTCTTGTACCGGCCGTGCCTGGGCCGCCGTCAAGCGGAGCTTTGCTGAAGTTAAATACCAGGTTGCCGCTGTTTTTAATTACTCCGTTGATAAGGTAAGAATCGGAATATGCCGTATCAACATAGAGGTACTTGTCATTTTCTCTGTCGGCGTCAAATCCGTTTTCCAAGCTGAACATAACCCATGTACTGTCTTTCTGAGAATTGTTCAGGCCAAGTAGAGGAGTGGGAGCCGCACCTGTTGTGATGTTTACAGGAGCGCCGGTCAATTGGTCAATCTGGTAGTTGTCGCCTGTTGTCTCATCGGTATAAACCCGTCCTAAGCGTGTTTTATTCACATCGGTTGCCTTCAAATTAAATTTCGACCAGGGGTTGAACCTGTCCGTCTTATTATTATCAAGGATAAACTTCAATGTTTGGCCCCAGCTCGTCGATTTGGTTCCCAGAACAGTGTTAAAGTCTTCGGCGTTCAAAACGCGTTTTGCCGGTTTCATAAGAGTGGCAAACAATACGTTTTGGGCATTACTGCGGCCGCCTCCCGGAACATACGAAGTATGGAAACGGTTTGCCGGTAAAGAGGTAAAGCCATTGTATACTCCCATAAAGAAAGTATCGGGGTGCATACGGGCTACGTACAAACCGGTTGCCCAAGGATCGTCTCCGGTAGCTGCCGGGTCGAACAGGAGCACCAGCACGGAGTCGCTTTTGTAATAGCTGTACAGAGGCATACCCGGTTCTATTCTCGGATAAGCTGCATACAGCCCCCATGATTCCTGGCTGCCGTAGTTAACGTTAAGCTTTTCGGAATTTGTTTTGTTCACATCCTCCGGGCTTACCATAAGGAGCCTGTCGTTAGCCTTATTGGTAAATTTAACGCTTGCGTTAAGTCCTCCCGTGTGATAATCGTCGATACGATTGGCGCACCATAGAGTTTCGCCCAGCTTAGCCCTGAAGCTCGTCAGATAGTTTGCGAATGAATCTACGCGAAGAACGCCTTCCTTGTCTACCGTAAGCAATAACGGAACATTAAAGGTTTCAGCGGACTCCCAAGCGGAAGTAGCGGCGTCAGTCGTCAATCTGGACACGCCGTTATTCAGAACAAGCCCAATTTGATATAGTTTCGACGTAGCGTCAGACGGAAGCGAAGTAACCTTCGTCCCCACATCCATAATCTGCGCGTTAGCCGTTCCTACAAGACCTGCCAGCATCGCAATGCCGGCAATCAAAGTAAAAAACTTTTTGTTCATACATTTAAAGAATTTAATATTAATACTAAAAGTAACAAAATGAAATAGTGGTAAATCGTCATATTAAACGAACCTTTTTTTTCACAACGGCAAAGGTAGAGATTACTTCGAGATGCACAAATCTTACGTATGGATTTCAGCGGGTTTTCCGGGGTTTATTATCCAGATCCCGCGGATATTGTACGAACACCCCCCTTTTGGATGACAAAAGGTCGATTTTTGATTTTACCGCCCGGCGCGGCCTCATCCCCCCTTTACTCTTGCAAAAATACGAAACAGTTAGCGCACACTGCGTTACGTTGCAAAACATAATGGCCTGCGCTCCTTTCTCCGTAATTATAACCCTTGCCCCGGCCTGTTCGCACATCGTGACAAAAAGTCAGGAACAGGGCTCCCGTAACAGCCATATCCGGGCCCTTATCCTCCACTTTTCCCGCCCGCCCGGCCAAAGGCGTTCAAGGCCTCCGCAAGATTTGTTTAAACGGGCCTTTGCGTTTCTCGTGCAGTGCAAAATATTTTCATAATTTGCCACAATCGCGGAATCGGTCGGGAATGATCGGGAATTATCAAATCGTATTTGATAATTATCCTGCAGCGCCCAAAGCGCCGAAAGGAACCATACGGCGCAAGGAACAGGCGCCCCGCGGCTTAAATGTTGAATTGCTTTTGCGGGCGCGGAGGGGCCTGCCTTATATATTAAGGTGGAAAGCGGAGGCGATTATATGCCGAGGGGAGCGTACGGCCGGCGCCCTTTCGTATGTTAAGCGCTTTCCGGCGCGGCCCTTGATTGAAGCCTGTTTACTCAAGCGAGGGCCTTAGCTACCCATCCCGTATTCTGCTGTAAAACCGCCGGTTATTTAGATAAATACAAAACCGTTGCCGTGAAAAATATCGTTTTGGTAGCTACCGGAACGTTTTTTGTAGCTACCGGAACGTTTTTGGTAGCTACCGCAACAGTTTTTGTAGCTACCGCAACAGTTTTTGTAGCTACCGGAACGTTTTTGGTAGCTACCGCAATGGTTTTGGTAGCTACCGGAACGTTTGTGGTAGCTACCGCAACAGTTTTTGTAGCTACCGGAACAGTTTTTGTAGCTACCGGAACAGTTTTGGTAGCTACCGCAACGTTTTTGGTAGCTACCCAAACGGTTTTTGTAGCTACCCAAATGGTTTTGGTAGCTACGAAAAACGTTTTTCCAACTACCATTTTGCCCTTTCCGGCAGGAATATTTTTGTTGACAGGAGGATTTTCGGCCCTCGCAGGAGGCTCCTGGTCTCTTTCATAAGAAATCTGCTTATTTATTAGAAAAACGGCTTTTTGCTTCGGACAAAATATATAAAAAAATGTAGTTATTGATTGTCAGAAAAAAGGTTCGTTTAATATGACGACACGCAACTATCTCATTTTGTTACTTTTAAGTATTAATATTAAACTCTTTAAACGTATGAAGAAAAAGTTTTTTACTTTGATTGCCGGCCTTGCAGCGCTGGCAAGTCTGGCAGGAACGGCGAGCGCCCAAAGCGGCAGCGTCATCGAGTTTGGAACCCATCCCTTAAGCCTGGATAACGAAGGCGGCGGCAAGTACCAGATGCTGCTTACTACCAAAAAGGCGCTGGAGACAATACTGGGCCCCAACCCTCCGGTGCCTAACCACTTTACTATTGCGGATTATCCGGCCTGGGCGTCGACCTCGTGGGTTAACGGCTATCATGCACAGGGATACGCCTGGAGCATGCGGGAAAGTCTGAGATATTTAAGCTCAGCCGGTTACCATCCCTCTACGCCTACTGCTTCCAGCGTTTTGTATTATGGATGGATCGACAAAAACGGAGAGCTCCGGATCGACCCCGTTACGCCCTGGGGTTCGGACTTTGCGGGCAAGTATCATGAAACGATTTTTTGCGTAACGCTGTCGCAGAATGCCGACCAGGGTCGAGGCGCTACTTTGGATATAAGCAGCTGGGCCCATAAATTCCCGTTGCTGATTGATCCGGATGCGGCGCAAATAGGCGGCGATATTGCCTATGGGAACATGTTAAACCCTGTTATAAAGGATGCAAAATTCCCGGTTAAGGCGAATGAAGGCTATCTGGGCAATTGGGGATACTCCAATTCTTACGGAGCAATGATGCAACATTGGCTTCCGATTTATACTTATGTTCCCGGCAGGAATGACTCGGTTTATATTTTTGTAGCAGATTTTATCAATAATACTCATGGAGTTGGCCCCACCGCCGTTACTCATTCTCCGATAAAGATCCAGAAGCTTGCGGCAGCCGACCTGTATGCGGCCAAGCTTCCCCAGGATGCTCTCCTTGTTGAGTTTATTGCCCCCGCCCCCGTTGCGCTCACTGCCGACGGCTTCAATACGAAGCTTGGCAGCATGGTGGGCGGCAAGTCGCAAAGGCTTGTTTTCAAGGGCGACGGCGGGGTTACATTCAGTTCCGGCGATAAGAGCAACCTGGTTCCTTCAGCCGGATACGCTCCCTGGCGGGATGTGGATCTTACGGCGATAGACGTTGCCCCCAACAGTATTACCCCGCTGCCGGGCGGGAGCTATACGTATCACAATGGTATTTCGGGTCAGACGCCGGGTAACGCTACCGATAACTGGCTGTACTTCAAGGCTGCGTCGGGGGCGAATAAGGATAAGTTCCTCTACCTCGATACGGCCTATTACGGCAATGCCAACCCGCACATGCAGTATGCCTGGAGCAAGGATACCCTCGACGCCTTTACCGTGCAAACCCATTTTACGATAGCCAGGCAGTTCCCAACCATGGACGCGCAAGACAGGCGCGGTAATCCTATTAAGGATGCAAACGGCAATCAGGTAAGGATTGTAGATACTCTCGGCCTGAACGGGGGCGGAGGTCGCAGCCTTCCCGGAGCGGTGAGCGACTTTATAAACCAGTACCGTTTTCAGGTTAGATACTTCTGGGAAAATGACAGTTTGGCAGTAGATATAGCCGAGGCTAACCTGAAACCTCTTAGCGCTAAAAGTGTCGGCTTCTTTGAAGTTCAACCCTACTATTGGGCCCAGCCAACCTATGCTTATCCCCAGCATTACGACTCCAACGCTCCCGACAATGGAGCCTCGAAAGCGAACGAGGCCTATGCAAATAACCCGGCCGCCGCTACGCATGGCGACTACCTGCATGTAAAGCTTGTAGACCTTGTAAAAGGGCAGGACAATAACATTCTGACGGTAGGCGACCGCACGGTTAACACAAGGATGAAGTTCGACATGAAGAACTGCTCGGTTCAGGATAATAACCTGGCCTCGATTCCCGAAGGCGTTTACATCATCAGGAATGTTACGAAGAACATGCTGCTGCAAGTTCCGGTTTACAGCGATACCACGGCTCTTTGGGTTACCGAAAGGAGCAACGTTGACCCGATGCGTATGCCGTCGTATCAATGGATTGTCAAGAAAGTCAACCCGTCGAACCCCAACAGCTCGGCCGTTTCGATTACCAACCGCGAGTTCCCCAATGTAGGGCTGTCGAGCTTAAGGCTGTATAACGGCAAGAACAGTATTGTATTTACCGAGGAAGTAAACGCCTCCTACTCCACAAAATCGGACTGGAACCGCAAAGACTGTTCCTTCCAGCACGTATCGCCCGACGCCCTGAACGACAAATGGCTCGGATACTTCCATATCGACAACGCCACGGCCAGGATCAGCAAGTTCGACCTTAACTATTACAACCAGTTCCTCGAAACTCAAAGCTACTTTATCGGCAAGAACCCGGCCGCGGCCGACACATCGCTCGAAGTAAGCTCGTCGAGAGGATTGCAGTTTGCCTTCGTTCCGCAGCGCGACGGCAAGCCCAGGTATTACGGATATGTTCCCACAAGATCCGAAGTTGTAAACCTCGGCGTCGACACCATGTGGCGCGTTGCCTACGAGCTCAAAACCAAAGTATACGAAAAAGGCAAGCCGGTTGAGAAGATTCTCGTGATCAACAAGGAGCATAAGTACGTACTAAGCAGCCGCGCCGAAACCGTAAAGGATGCGGCAAGTCAAACCGGCAAGTCAACCTTCCTGTTCAAAGCCAACAACCGGGCTAAGAACATCAACGGAGATGAAGTCGACTTCTTCGCCATGCTGGATACAACCTCGAGCAGCAGCTTCCTGCCCAACAGTTACGTACTTGGCAACACCGGCCCCAAAGACGGAACCGGTATGGACGGAGCCAATCCCCAAGGCTCGACTTACGACCTCCGCTATGTGAAGCTCGGAGTTCCGGAAGACTCCAAGTGGATATACGAGCAGGTGCAAGACGAGCAGCGCACGTCGGCCTTTGCCGTAACCAGCTACACCCCGCCCCTCTACCGCAGGTTCGACAACGGCAAGTACAAGGCGTTTGAAAACGAAACCCTCGAAGTAACCGAGCCTTTCGGCAACGATAACGACTCTCCGCTATACCTGAAATTCACGCGCCAGAACAACTACGGATACGAATTTCTCGCCGAAAACTCTCCCCTCGGACTTGGCAACAACAACCCCGGCGGAGCCGGCGCAAGCTACGACAGCGTAAAGCCGGTAACCGCCTCCAACGACTATCGCCAGGGCCTAAGCGCTTACGGAGCCGCAAACACAAGCTTCCTCGGCTACTATAACAGAGAGCAGTATCCCGAACAGGACGCAAAGCTGAGCTACAACTTTTATGTAGACACAGCCTACTCGCGGCGCCCCGCCATCGGTTCGACGTCGACTGCCTTTACCCCCAAGCCGCAGTACATGCTCGCGCTACGCGCCCAAGCCTATCCGGCGTCTAAAATCATATACGACGGTAAGGGACGCTGGAATTATCCCGACGGAAGCCCCGTCCCGGGCTTCTCGGAAGAGCAAGAGCGCCGCGAAGTGGATATCCCCGCCTTCACTACCGGATTCTACCTCTATAATGCGCAAGACTCGGCAAGCGCAGGCCGCGGCAACGACGACTTTCTGGGCAAGGCCGGCTACGGCGGGCAGGGAACAGTAAGGTTGGCCTTTGTTCGCGGATTCCACGTTGGCGACAGCTTTTATGTTATCCCCGGCGAGAAGAAATTTGCCGGCAAGACCGATCTCGACATCATCCTCGACAAAGAATACTACCTGTACGGACTGCCCGGCGGCCATAAGCACTACCTCGGCGTTAACGACCATTTTGAAGAAAGAACGCCGGGGCATGATTACTCTAAAGACGATAAAAATGTTGCGGCCAACAACGGCAAGGCTATGGTATTCCAGTTCCGCCTCATCAAAGACGAACTCGGCAACCGCCCCTTCATGATCGAAACCCAAACGGCCGACCCCGACATGCAATACGGCCCCGACGTAGCAAGATGGCTGCGCATCGAAAACGGCGTACCCTTCCTTACCGACTATATCTCATTCTACGAGGCGGCCGGCAACCCCCACAACGGCGCCGACATCTTTAACGTTGAGAAAGGCGCCGGCAACGTCCCGGCCCAGAAAGATCAAGCCGCCTCAAGCGAACAGGCCGCAGCCGCAGCCCCCAAAGTAATCGGCGGAACCGGATCGGTAACCATCCTCAACGCCGCCGGGAAAACAATAACCGTTACCAACGTACTCGGCCAAACCATAGCCGTAAACGTAGCTGCCGGCAACAGCGAAACAATTGCGCTGCCCAAGGGCGTAGTAGTAGTTAGCGTCAACGGAAGCTCAACCAAGGCGCTGGTTAAGTAACTCAAGCAACCCGATTGCATAAATTCCGAACGGGAGGGATCGCGCCTGATACGGCGGGCTCCTCCCGTTCCCTTTTATAATTAGATTAAACTTCGTAAATCGAAACTCTTGCTTACTTTTGGGCAACTTTAAGAATCCCAAAGCATAAAAAAATATGACAGGAAATACCCAAAGATCAACCTACGGGAAAAGCAAAACGAAAACAACAACAATCCTCGTTCCCGAAATCGCAGGAAAGCTGCAACCTCAAGCCAAGGAGCTTGAAGAAGCCGTGCTCGGAGCCCTTATGCTCGAAAAAGACGCTTATTACCTTGTTAGCGAAATACTCAAGCCCGAATGTTTTTACGACAAAAGCCATGAACTGATTTACCAGGCAGTAGTTTCGCTGGCCATGAACCAGCGGCCGGTTGATATGCTAACCGTTACCGAACAGCTCAAGAAGCAGGGCGACCTCGACGCCGTAGGAGGCCCGTACTACATCTCGCTGCTTACAAGCAAAGTTGCAAGCAGCTCGCATATCGAGTATCATGCCAGGATTATAGCGCAAAAGTTCCTTGCGCGCGAACTGATCTCGTTCAGCGCGCAAATTCAAGGTAAAGCATTCGACGAAACTATCGACGTTGAAGACCTGATGCAGGAGGCCGAAGGCAAGCTCTTTGAAATATCGCAGCGGAATATCAAGAATGTGGCCACCCAGATCGACCAGATAATCGTAAGCGCAAAAGACCTCATGAAGAAAGCCGCACAGCAAGCCGAAGGCCTGAGCGGCATCCATTCGGGCTTCCACAGCCTTGATAACATAACCTTCGGATGGCAAAACTCCGATCTTATAATTATAGCCGCCCGACCCTCTATGGGAAAAACCGCATTCGCACTCTCGATGGTGAAAAACATGGCCGTACACTACAATACCCCCGTAGCCTTCTTCTCGCTCGAGATGAGTAGCATACAGCTCGTTAACCGCTTAATCACAAACGTTACCTCCATCCCCGCCGAAAAAATCAAGACAGGAAAACTCGAAGACTACGAATGGGAACAGTTCGACATCAAAATAAAGGAACTCATGGGAGCCCCCATATATCTCGACGACACCGCCAGCCTCTCCGTGTTCGAGCTCCGAACCAAAGCCCGAAGGCTTGTGCGCGAACATAAGATCAAGTGTATAATAATCGACTATTTGCAACTTATGACCGCAAGCGGGATGAACGTCGGCAGCCGGGAGCAGGAAGTAAGCATAATATCGAGATCGCTCAAGGGATTGGCCAAAGAGCTCAACATCCCCGTAATAGCCCTCTCGCAGCTTAACCGTAACGTTGAAACCCGGCAAGGAATAGAAGGAAAACGACCGCAGCTGGCCGACCTTCGCGAATCGGGAGCAATAGAGCAAGACGCCGACATCGTGTGCTTTATCCACCGACCCGAAAAATATAATATCCTTGACGACGGTTGCGGCAACTCATACGTCGGAATTGCCGAAATACTTTTAGCCAAGCACCGAAACGGAGCCACCGGAGAAATAAGGCTCAGCTTCAAGAAAGATTACGCCAAGTTTGCAAACATCGACGACGACGTGCAAGCAGGCGATTTCACCTCCAGAATCAACAACCCAGCCCAACCCTCCGCCCCGCTTACCCTTCCTCACGCTAACGAAGCCGACTTCCTAACCCCGATGGCTCCCGGCGAAATCCCCTTTTAAGCCCGCTCAGGAAAAAACATTCTATCCGGCGGGAGCAATTCTGCAAGCCCGCGATTAAAGAGCTTCCCTTCGGGAGTAGGCAATATATCCCCGGAATTAAAGGGTTTCCCCCGGAGGAAAAGCAATATATTCCCGGAGTTAAAGAAATCCCCCCGGGAGGTAAACGGTTTCCCCCCGGGGTAAACAGGATATTCCCGGAGGGAAAGAACTGCCCCGGGGGCAAAACTTGGCTGGCGGGATAACAGTCCGCCTCCCGGATGAGGCTGAAATTGAGGGTTGGGCTTTTTTCCTACCTTTGCTCTCCAATAAAATTTTCTTTTAAAATGTCTGAAAAAATAATTATTCTCGATTTCGGCTCGCAAACTACACAACTGATTGCGCGTAGGATACGCGAGCATAACGTTTACTGCGAGATAGTTCCCTACAATAAATTCCCTTCGGGCAACGACGGCTCCGTTAAAGGCGTTATCCTGTCGGGCAGCTCCTTTTCCGTATACGATCCGGAAGGATTCAGAACGGATTTGTCTGCCCTGCGAGGCCGCTTCCCGCTGCTCGGAATTTGTTACGGGGCGCAGCTCGCGGCTTATGAAGCGGGCGGAAATGTGCGACCTGCGCCTTCGCGCGAGTATGGACGGGCAGCGCTGAAGGTTATCGACGGCAGCGAAGAGTTGATGGAGGGAATAAAAAACGGATCGCAGGTGTGGATGTCGCACGGGGATACCATTACCGAATTGCCTGAAGGATTCCGCTCCATAGCATCTACCTCGAGCGTCGAGACGGCGGCTTATCGCGTTGTGGGCGAGCCTACCTTTGGGGTGCAGTTCCATCCCGAAGTGTTCCATACCGAACAGGGCGGGAGGCTACTGTCTAATTTTATCGACATATGCGGATGCAGCCGCAACTGGACTGCGGCCTCGTTTGTAGAATCGACGGTTAATCAGCTCCGCGAAACTCTTGGCAACGATAAGGTTATACTGGCCCTTTCGGGCGGGGTAGATTCAACCGTTACAGCCGTCTTGCTCCATCGGGCCATAGGGAGCAACCTTACCTGCATATTTGTGGATCATGGCCTCCTCCGGAAAAACGAATTTAACGAGGTGCTGGCCGATTACGAACATCTGGGTCTTAACGTAAAAGGAGTGCAGGCCTCCAACCGCTTCTTTAACGCTCTTCGCGGCGTTGACGATCCGGAGCGGAAACGGCGTATTATCGGCAAAGGCTTTATCGAGATATTTGAAGAAGAGGCCCGGCGCTTTGAAGATGAAATAAGCTGGCTGGCGCAGGGAACCATCTACCCCGACGTTATCGAGTCGCTATCCATATCCGGCGCGGTTATAAAAAGCCACCACAACGTGGGCGGACTTCCCGAAAGGATGCGCCTGAAGCTTGTAGAGCCGTTGCGGTTATTATTTAAAGACGAGGTGCGAAGGGTAGGGGCCGAGCTTGGCATAACCGACCGCCTGATAGGGCGGCATCCCTTTCCTGGGCCAGGCTTGGGAATAAGGGTGCTTGGGGAGGTATCGCCCGAAAAAGTTTCTATCCTCCAGGAGGCCGACCATATATATATGAATTTACTGCGCGAACACGGACTTTACAGCCGGGTATGGCAGGCCGGCGCCATCCTGCTGCCGGTGCGCTCCGTGGGAGTAATGGGCGACGAGCGCACCTACGGCTACACGATTGCCCTGCGGGCGGTAACTTCAACCGACGCAATGACGGCCGACTGGTCGCAACTTCCGTACAGCTTCCTTGCCGAGGCGTCGAATGAGATAATTAACCGGGTTAAAGGCGTAAACCGGGTTGTTTACGACATAAGCTCAAAACCTCCTTCAACAATAGAGTGGGAGTAATCTTAATACATTAAATATATATAGATCATTGCATGAAAAGAATCCTTATTACCGCAATGCTAACATCGGCCGCAATTACTGTCAGCGCCCAGCAAGCGCCGGTTGAACTCTTCCCCGGCGGCGCTCCCGGCGAGACAATTAAAATGACGGAGCACGGCAGCTCCGAGGGAAACAAAGTGGGAGGCGAAACCGTTTACCGGCTAACTAACGTTACGTCGCCCACAATCACAGTATTTCAAGCGCAAGACGCAGCGCAGCCAACCGCCGCCGTTTTGGTGTGCCCCGGCGGCGGCTACAACATCCTGGCGTACGATCATGAAGGAGAAGAAATTTGCCGCTGGCTGAACAATATCGGCGTTACCGGCGTATTGCTTAAGTACCGCGTTCCGCGCCGAGAGGGCAAGGAAAAGCATGCGGCCCCGCTGCAAGACGCCCAGCGCGCCCTGGGATACGTAAGGCACAATGCGGAAAAATACGGCGTTGACCCCAACCGGATCGGCGTGATGGGATTTTCCGCCGGAGGTCACCTGGCCGCTACGCTCGGCAATAATTATTCGGAACGCTCGTATCCCGCCGTTGACGCGGCCGACGCCGAAAGCTGCCGGCCAAACTTCTGCCTCTTGGTATATCCCGCATACCTTGACGCTCCCAACTTCGGCGTTGCCCCCGAACTCAAAATAACCGCCGCAACGCCTCCCACCATGATGATCCAAACCGAAGACGACAAGCCGCATATCCGCAGCAGCCTGCTGTATTATTATGCCTTGATGGAAGCCGGCGTTCCGGCATGGATGCACCTTTACGCCAAGGGCGGACACGGCTATGGGCTTCGCGACACGGGCGCAACCGTTAACGAGTGGCCGTACAGGGTGGAAGATTGGTTTAGAGAGATAGATGTTATCCGTTAAAACTTTAAAAACATTTTTGGAGATGAAAAAGGCAGCGATTCTATTTGCCCTAATAATTTGCTTCTTAGCGTCGGCCTCCGCGGCATTGGCCCAGAAAGGACTATTTGCCGTAGGAGGCAACTTAGCCATCTCGTTCGACAGCGAGACCTTTTACGCCGGCATTTCGCCCAAGGCACAGTACTACTTCAGCGACCATTTCAGAGGCGAGGGAGCCGCAACGTTTTTCCTGCCGAAAAATTCGCTTATGTATCTCGACATAGCAGTTTACGCCCACTATCTTTTCGACATTAACGATCAAGCCCGGATATACCCCGTTGTGGGAACCGGCATCTACGCCCTCTCGAGAGAAAAGAGCATAGATCTCTCGGCCTGGCCTACGCTTGCGGTAGGAGGCGGCATAGAGTACGACTTTAACGAACGATGGACAATCAACGGCGAGTTGAAATATAAGATCGCCTCCAACACCTCGTACAGCTTCGGTATGTTGTCGATGGGCCTGGCGTACAAGTTTTGAGATGAAAACGATAATCACGGCCTCGCTTCCGTCTGATTTGGAAACCCACTTATCTGCGTCCGACTACGACCGGCTGTTTGTTCTGACCGACGCCAACAGCAGCGCTTACTGCCTGCCGCTGATATCCCAAGTTCCGCAGATCGTCGCCTCCACACGCTTTACGATAGCCTCCGGCGACGCAAACAAATCGCTCGAACAGCTTGCCGATGTATGGAAATTCCTGTCTGATAACCAAGCCACCCGCCGCTCCATCCTCCTCAACCTTGGAGGCGGCATGATAACCGATCTCGGAGGATTTGCCGGCGCCACGTTCAAGCGCGGGATTCGCACCATCAATGTGCCCACAACGGTAATGGCCGCAGTCGACGCAGCAGTAGGAGGCAAAACGGGGATCAACTTCAACGGATTGAAAAACGAGATCGGCTCCTTTTACCCTCCCGAAGCCGTATTTATCGACAGTCGCTTTTTCGCCACTCTCGACAGCGACAATTTCCTGTCGGGATACGCCGAGATGATAAAGCACTCCCTGCTCGATGCTCCCGCGACCCTCGCCTCCATCCTCTCATTTGATCCGATAGCCTCAATCGACATCGACAGCCTCAACGCGATGATAGCCTCCTCGGTAGCGATAAAGGAGCGAATAGTTACAATCGACCCGCTCGAAAAAGGAATCCGGAAGGCCCTGAACTTAGGTCACACTGTGGGGCACGCCCTTGAGAGCCTCTCATTTGCCGACAGAAGGCCAATGCTTCACGGTAGGGCCGTAGCCCTCGGCTTAGTATGCGAACTCTACATTTCGCATAAGCTATGCCGCTTCCCCGTCGACGTTTTCCATTCCGTTGCAGGCTATATCAAAGAGCGCTACTCGCCGTACCCCTTGACCTGCGCCTCTTACGACGCCCTCTACGAATTGATGACGCACGACAAGAAAAACCCCGACTCCCACTCCATCAACTTCACCTTGCTTGCCGGCATCGGCGAGATACTGACAGATCAGTTAGCTTCCCGGCCGATAATTGACGAAACCATGGATTTTTATTCCGACTTCTTTGGAATATAATTTCAAACATCTATATTTGCACCCGCAAAAGCGGGGTGTAGCTCAGCCCGGTTAGAGTACGCGTCTGGGGGGCGTGTGGTCGCTAGTTCGAATCTAGTCACCCCGACTTTTGAAAAGGTTCCCGATTTTAGGATCGGGGGCCTTTTTTAGTATGAGAGCGAGCGGCCATCCATACTTCGCTTTAAAGAATTGCTATATTTGCCCGCAATTCTATAAAACAATGGTAAGTATACGATGCTAAAGCAACAGTTGCAGCAAAAGTTACAGCAAAAGCTTTCTCCGCAGCAAATTCAACTGATCAAGCTTCTGGAAGTTCCGGCAATTGAACTTGAGGAAAGAGTTAAGCAGGAACTGCAAGAAAATCCTGCGCTTGAAGAAGGATCCGAAATTCGCGATGCCGAACCCGGAGATTCGCACGACGATTCTGTGGCCGACGAGCGCGATTCCATTGAGGAAATCTCGAATGAAACCGATACCGACTTATCGCTTGGCGACTATCTTTCGGAAGATGATATCCCAGACTATAAGCTTAGGGAAATAAACGAACGGATGGAGAAGCGCGAAGAAATCCCCTTTGCCGGAAGTCTTTCAATGTACGAACATCTGCGCCGCCAGCTCGGTCTCCGGATGCTTTCAGATCGCGATACAAGAATTGCCGAGTACATAATAGGCAATCTCGACGACGACGGATATCTGCGTCGCGATGCCGCCTCTATTGCCGATGATTTGATTTTTCAGACAGGCAACGAGGTAACAAGCGATGCAATCGAGACGGTGATAGGCGCTGTTCAGGATTTTGATCCTCCGGGAATCTGTGCGCGAAACCTGCGCGAATGTTTACTATTGCAGCTTGCGCGGCGAGAGCCCACCGATGCTGCAAGCGACGCTATACGAATCCTGACGGATTGCTTCGACGATTTCTCAAACAAGCGATACGACCGTATCATCAAAATTACAGCCATCGACGAAGACGCTCTAAAAGCTGCCGTTGCAGAGATTACGACATTAGACCCCAAACCAGGCGGCGAATGGGACGAAAGCATGGAATCCGTAATGAGAATCACGCCCGACTTCATTATTGAAGCCCACAACGGCGAACTCTTCCTCAATATGAACAGCCGCGACGTTCCGCCACTGCGCGTCAGCCGCGAATATCTCGAAATGCTGGAACGATACGACAAGCAAAAGTCGGTTCAGTCTGACGTTCGCGACGCAGCCATATTCGTTAAGCAAAAAATAGACTCTGCGCAATGGTTTATCGACGCCGTGAGGCAACGTCAGGAAACGCTAAGGCGAACAATGGAGGCGATAATGGAGTACCAGCGGAATTTCTTCCTCACCGGCGATGAATCAATGCTTCGTCCGATGATCCTTAAAGATATTTCGGCCCGAGCGGGCTATGATAAATCAACCGTTTCGCGAGTTAGTAACAGCAAGTACGTTCAAACCAATTTCGGCATCTATCCGCTAAAATATTTCTTCTCCGACTATCTTCCAACCACCGATGGCGAAGAAGTTACTACCCGCGAAGTGAAGAAGATCCTTAAGGAATACATTGGCGGCGAGGACAAACGTCGTCCGTATACCGACGAGGAGTTAGCAACTTATTTGCAAGACAAGGGCTTCATCATTGCGCGTCGTACGGTGGCGAAATATCGGGAACAGCTTGACCTGCCTGTTGCGAGGCTGAGGAAAGAGATTTAAATTTGTCGCAAAAAAATAAACGTTATGAAGCGATTTGCCAATCTGGTTTCCATTATTTGCCATCCGTTACTGATGATGACTTACGGAGTTTTACTGGCCCTGTCGTACACCTATCTCGCCATATACCCAACGACATTGAAGATGTATATGATAGCGGCTGTCGTGCTATGTACCGTAATAGCTCCGAGCATGGTTGTTGTGCTGATGGTTCGCCATGGCAACGCCGGCGATTTGGAGTTGAGCCGGAAGGGCGAGCGAGTGATTCCCTATCTTGTATTTATGGCAGGCAATATGGCTTGCTTTTTCTTTTATTATAAACTGAATATGCCGGCGTGGCTGCTGTCTATGTTTGCAGGAGTGAGCATAGCCCTGCTCTTTGCGCTTTGTATAAACTTTGTGTGGAAGATAAGCGCTCACGCCATGGGTATCGGCGGATTACTTGGGGCTGTTATGGGAGCGTCGTATGTTCAGATGAGTAATCCGTACTCCTTGTTTGTGGCTATGATACTGCTGGCCGGACTTACATGTACGTCGAGGGTTATTCTCGGCAAGCATACGCTGATGCAGCTTTTGTGCGGGTTTCTGCTTGGATTTGCGAGTACTTTCATCACGTTGATTCTAAATGTATCTTATTTATTTATTCCCAAAAACATATAAACAAAACATGAAATTTCCGGAGAATTTGAAATACACAAAGGATCATGAATGGATCCGTGTAGAAGAATGTGCAGCCTATGTAGGCATAACCGACTACGCCCAAAAAGAATTAGGCGAGATAGTTTTCGTAGACATCACAACCGAAGGCGAAACCCTCGAGAAAGAAGTCCCTTTCGGCACGATAGAAGCGGTAAAAACCGTATCCGACCTGTTCATGCCCATTGGAGGCGAAGTGATCGAAGCTAATCCCGCGCTTGAAAGCAATCCCGAACTTGTTAACGCCGACGCTTACGGAGACGGCTGGCTGATTAAGATAGCCGTTCTCAATCCTACCGAACTTGACGAGCTTATGACTGCCGCCGAATACCAGGCCATGCTGTTAAAATGAACATGATCATTACTCCCGTTGTAAGCATTATCATGGGAAGCGCGTCCGACCTGCCGGTTATGGAGAAGGCGGCCGCGTTTCTTGATGAGATGGAGATACCTTTTGAAATGCACGCTCTTTCCGCACATCGTACGCCGGAAGAAGTTGAAGCTTTTGCCAAAGGAGCCAGGCAAAGAGGCGTCAAGGTTATAATAGCCGCGGCGGGAATGGCTGCCCATCTATGCGGCGTGATAGCCTCGATGACAACGCTGCCCGTAATTGGAGTGCCGGTTAGTTCTACCCTCAACGGTATGGATGCGCTGATGTCGATAGTACAGATGCCTCCGGGAATACCGGTTGGAACGGTGGGTATTGACGCTTCGCTGAATTCTGCTATCTTTGCCGCGCAAATCCTTTCCGTGGCAGATGAAAGCCTTCAGAATAAGATAGCCGCTTATAAGGAGAAGTTGAAAGAGAAGATTGTGAAAGCAAACAGTGAGTTGTTGGCTGTTAAATATAGATACAAGACAAATTAAATAATTGGAAAGTCGTAGCTGACTGTAGTTAGAAGTTGGAAGATGAAAATTATATTATGAACACTTGGTAATTTTCACTTCCAGCTTCATTTTTTTATCCCCCTCTCTACTATGTTCAATTACAAACGTCGCTCCTCCTCCATTGTCGCAATAGGAGATACCCCCCTTGGAGGAAATAACCCCATACGTATCCAAACAATGGCCAACGTATCGACCATGGATACCGATGCCTCCGTTGCCCAAGCGCTGCGAGTGGCCGCCGCCGGAGCCGAGTACATACGCTTCACGGCTCAGGGAGAACGAGAAGCCCGCAATCTGGGAATAATACGCGCTAAGCTGCGCGAAAGCGGATGCCGGGTTCCGCTCGTAGCCGACATTCACTTCAGCGCCGGGGCCGCTATGGCTGCCGCCTTGGAAGTGGAGAAGGTAAGAATCAATCCGGGAAACTTTGCTCCGCCACAGCTTATCCGAAGTCGCTTCATCGCTTTACTGCAAACCTGCCGCGATAATAATGCAGCCATTCGCATAGGCGTTAACCACGGATCGCTTTCCGAGCGAATCATGAACGAGTACGGCGATACTCCTGAAGGTATGGTTGCATCCTGTATGGAATATCTCGAAATATGTATGGAGGAAGATTTCAAGAATGTTGTTATCTCCGTAAAGGCTTCAAACACGATGGTGATGATCAAAACCGTGAGGCTTTTAGTTGTCCGGATGAACAATAAAGGCATCTACTTCCCAATCCACCTCGGAGTAACCGAAGCGGGCGACGGCGAAGACGGACGCATCAAAAGCGCAGCCGGCATCGGAGCTGTCCTTGCCGACGGCATAGGCGATACCATCCGCATCTCGCTTAGCGAAGATCCGGAAACGGAACTTCCCGTAGCCCGAAAGCTGGCCGATTATATAGCGCTGCGCAACAATCACGCCTTCATCGACGCCCGGCCTGCTCCGGGATACAATCATCTTGCTATTGAAAGACAAATCAGCCGGCGAGTGGGCCATATCGGAGGAGGGCAGCCGCCAGTGGTCCTTCCGGCTCATACCGACGGCCAAGCCCAGCTTATTCCTCTCACCCCTGATATGCTGTCGACCGATATTATACGCTCGCTTTCCGCTAACCCGGCGGCAGTCGCCCTGCTGCGCTCAACGCATCCGAATCCCGTCGGCGAATTACGGGCGGCCATGCACCGGCTTATGAGCGAAGGATGCGACGTTCCGGTTATATTCCGCTTTGATTATTATGAAACCGATGCCGAGACCTTAGTTATAAAAGCGTCGGCCGACCTCGGCGCTCTTCTGTCCGACGGCTTCGGCGACGGGATAATGCTACTCAACCAAGGCTTTCCTGTCGACGCCGACGACAGCCTCCCCTTCGGTATCCTCCAGGCAATGCGCCTGCGCATCTCGCGTACCGAATACATATCATGCCCCGGATGCGGCCGCACATTATATGATTTGCAAACAACAATTGCCCGCGTAAAGGCGGCAACCTCACACCTTAAAGGTCTTAAGATAGGCATAATGGGATGTATAGTAAATGGTCCAGGCGAAATGGCAGATGCCGATTACGGATATGTCGGCGCCGGCCGGGGGAAGATCAGCCTCTACAAAGGCAAACAATGCGTAATGAAAAATATACCCGAAGATATGGCCGTAGAATATCTCCTCCAACTTATTGAAAACGATGGCTACCGCCGCCAAGATTGAACTGATTGAAACCGGACGCTTTTATGCCGACGGCGGCGCCATGTTCGGCCCCGTCCCCAAAGCGTCATGGACAAGAAGGTACCCATGCAACGAAGCCAACGCCTGCATCTTAGCCATGCGCACAATGCTGATAAACGACGGCGCCGGCAGGATAGTTCTTGTTGACAACGGCGCCGGCAACAAGCAATTGCGCCGCCTTTCCTTCTATAAATTCTTCAACCTTGCAGACTTGCACGGCGAGCTGTTACTCCGCAACATCCGCCCCGAACAAATTACCGACGTTGTGCTCACCCATCTTCATTTCGACCACTGCGGATATACCACCCTTAAAAACGCCGGAGCCCTCCGCCTCGCATTTCCAAATGCCCTCCACTGGATAAGCCGCGAGCAGTGGGATATTTGCCGCAATCCCGGTCCGCTTGAAAAAGATTCTTTCCTTATTGAAAACATCGCGCCCCTTGAACACTCCCCCAACCTCCGCTTAATCGACGGCGATACCAACTTAAGTACCGCCGTATCCCTCCGCCTTTTCAACGGCCACACTCCGGCACAAATCGCCGTATACGCCCATGCCGAACGCACTTATGTATTTGCCGGCGACGTAATCCCCCTTGCCGCCCACATATCGCCCGACTGGATTTCAGCTTACGACATGTTCCCCCAAACATCCTACTCCGAAAAGCTGCGCATGCTCGAAGAAGCAACCCGCGAGCGCCAAACAATAGTCTATTGCCATGATGCCTACCTTGATTCCTCGATGGTAAGAAAAGCAAGAGAAGGAGTTTTCGGAATAGATACCATTAAATAATACGCCGGCAGGAGCTTTATTCCCGGCGTTTTTCCAATCTTAATTCATCCTCGCCTCTGAAAAGAAATGTTTTAAAACCAATGCAACCTGTAAGCAGTTTAATGAAAACAGGTACAATTCAAAAAGACAGAGCGGGACTGAAAAGCGGAGTACATTTTCCGATTGTTTACTCTATCGGCGCAAGCTACGTATTTTAACCGCCCCGATACCGCCGCCCCATCCCAATAAAACCCCGGCCGGAAAAGAATAAACCCGCCGGATCCCACCCCGGAAAACATCCCGGAAACGCAATCTTACATTGTATCCGCCCTGCAAGCGCCGGACGGCTTTGCTTTCAACGCAAAACCTCCACGCATTTGCAGGGCGGCTTTGCTTTCAAAACAAACCCTCCCTGCATTTGCACGACTACTTTGCTTTCACAACAAAACTCCCCTGCATTTGCACGACGACTTTGCTTTTAAAACAAAACCTCCCTGCATTTGCACGACGACTTTGCTCTCAACGCAAACCCTCCCTGCATTTGCACGACGGCTTTGCTTTTAAAACAAACCCTCCCTGCATTTGCAGGACGGCTTTGCTTTCAAAACAAAATGCCCCTGCATTTGCAGGGAGGTTTTATATCGAATATAAAATACCCCGACGTCTATTTCGGCCGGCCCAACGAATGTGTTTTCGCAAATACGCCCCCCGGCCCCGTTACAATCTATATAACATGCGCAAAAATTGCCGGGCGGCTTTGTATCGAATACAAAATGTCCTGGCAATGCCAGGCAGCTTAGTATCAAATACAAAACAGCCCGGAATCTGCCAGGCGGCTTTGTATCGAATACAAAATACTCCGGAATCTGCCGGGAGGCTTTGTATTAAATACAAAATAGCCCGGAATTTGCCAGGCGGTTTTGTATCGAATGCAAAATGGCTCGGAATCTGCCAGGCGGCTTTGTATCAAATACAAAACGGCCCGGAATCTGCCAGGCGGTTTTGTATCGAATACAAAGCGCCAGGGGATTGGCAGGGGAGTTTCGCAACGGCCGTGAAATCGTCCTGCAAGGAATTATAACGTATTATATCGCCCGCAAGGGCTCCCGGAAACGCCGGGCGAGCTTAGCGCAATTACAACTACTTTTGCCGAAATAAAATACGACAATCATGGAACTGACAACCCCCGTAGCAATCCCAAAGCCCCCGTTCACCGTGGGCTACCGCGACGCCATTTTACTTTTAGGCTCATGCTTTGCCGCCGAAGCAGGACGGCGGATGAGCGACGACAAGCTTAACGTTTGCATTAATCCTTTCGGGATCCTGTATAACCCCCTGTCGGTTGAGGCGGCCCTGCGGCGGCTGCTGGGCGCGGAAACCCTTACCGCCGGCGATCTGTTTTTTCACAACGGCCTTTACCATAGCTTTGACCATCACGGGAGCTTTTCGGCCCCGATTGCCTCCGAGGCGCTCGAGGCCATGAACAGCCGGCTGCTCGAGGGCTCAAAGCGGCTGCTCGAGGCTTCGCGACTGATCGTTACCTGGGGATCGGCCTCGGCTTACCTGCTGGCGGGAACCGAACGGGTTGCGGCCAACTGCCATAAGCTGCCCGCATCGCGCTTTACTCGCCAACGGATGGAGCCCAACGAAATAGAAGGGCGGTGGGCCGCGCTTATCGAGGATATCCTGAAGGCTAATCCCGGCCTCAGGCTCGCGATAACCGTGAGCCCGGTGCGCTACCTTGCCGAGGGAGCCCGCGAAAGCCGTCTGGGGAAAGCCGCGCTGCTCATTGCCGCCGACAGGCTGGAAAGGCGATTCCCCGGAGTGGTTACTTACTTTGCCGCTTACGAAATAATGAACGACGAGCTGCGCGACTACCGCTTCTATGCCCCCGACATGATCCACCCCTCGCCGCAGGCTGTCGATTATATATGGGAAAAATTCAGGGAGGCTTTCTTTGGCGATGAAGATCGCCGCCTGTTTGCCGAATGGGAACCCCTGCGCCGGGCCCTCGGCCACCGCCCGTCGAGGCCCGAAGGGGAGGCGTGGAGGGCGTTCGTTGCCCAAACTTTGTTAAAGGCCGAGGAGGTTAGCCGGAAATTCCCTTATTTTGATATATCAAGAGAAACAGCATTGTTACGATCATTTTTAAATACGTAATATTAATAATAATGGAATACACTATACAGGAAATCGAAAGGGCGACGGGGGCTAACGCCTTGCAGCTCCACGACCATTGCGTAAGCATCATACTTACCGACAGCCGCAGGCTTTCAATGCCGGCCGAAAGCATCTTCTTTGCCATCAAGACGCGTACCAACAACGGCCACAAGTATATCCGCGAGCTGTACGACCTGAGGGTGCGGTGCTTCGTGGTGAGCGAGCCTCCGGCAAATATGGAGGAGATGCCCGAAGCCTCGTTCCTCCAGGTGAAAGATACGGTTAAGGCCCTCCAGAGGCTGGCCGCTTACCATCGCAGCCGGTTCGACATCCCGGTGGCGGCCATCGCGGGGAGCAACGGCAAGACGGTGGTGAAGGAATTTTTATACCAGCTGCTGCGGCGCGATTTCAATATCGTGCGGTCGCCCATGAGCTACAACTCGCAGGTGGGCGTGCCGGTTGCATTATGGGAGATGTCGCCCAAGCACAACCTGGCCATATTCGAGGCGGGCATCTCGCAGCCCGACGAGATGGACAACCTGCGGCCGATGATCGAGCCCAACATCGGCATATTTACAGGCCTGGGCGAGGCTCACCAGGAAAACTTCGTGTCGATGCACCAGAAGTGTATGGAGAAGCTCTCGCTGTTCACCAAATGCCAGGCCGTGGTTTACAACTCCGACAACGCGATGGTGAACCACTGCATGGACGCTTCGCTCCTCTCCCACCGCACCGTTGCATGGAGCCGTATCGACGACGAGGCCCCCGTATTCGTAGAGGCCATTAACAAGCGGGAGAACGATACCGAGATAATATGCAGCGTGATGGGCATCCCTTCCACATATATCGTGCCTTTTACCGACGACGCTTCGATCGAAAACATAATGCACTGCATCACCTTTATGACTTACATAAAGCCCACAAGCCTCCGCGACGCAAAGCGGTTTGCATCGCTCGAGGCGGTTGACATGAGGGTAAACGTAAGGGAGGGCGTACGCAACTGTCTCCTTATAAACGATATGTATAACTCCGACTTTAACTCCCTCGAAAGCGCCCTCAATTTCATGAGGAGCCGCCAGGCGGACAGGAGAGACCTTGGAACCGTGCTGATACTGTCGGACATACTCCAGTCGGGTGCGCTGCCCAAGTCGCTCTACAAGCGGGTGGCCGATCTGGTGCGGCGCAAAAAGGTGGAGCGTATAATAGGAATAGGAAGGGATATATACGAGCACGCCTCGCTGTTCAACATCGGCAAGGAGTTCTATCGAACCACCGACGACTTCCTCGTTTCCGACACCTTCCGCACCTTCCGCGATTCCATAATCCTCCTCAAAGGATCCCGCCGGTTTAACTTCGAGAGGATATCAACCCAGCTTGAAAAGCGATCGCACGAAACGGTGCTCGAAGTAAGCCTCGACGCCGTTGTGCATAACTATAACTACTTCCGCTCGCTGCTCAACCCCGACACCAGGATCATCGCCATGGTAAAAGCCTTCGGATACGGAGCCGGGGCCCACGAGCTTGCCAAAACACTCCAGCAGCAACGGTGCGACTACCTGGCAGTGGCAGTGGCCGACGAAGGAGCCGCCCTGAGGCGCGAAGGTATCTCGATCCCCATAATGGTAATGAACCCCGAGCCCAGCTGCTTCCACGTACTGTTCGACAACCATCTCGAACCCGAAGTGTACAGCTTCAGGATGCTCGACGCCCTGATTATGGAAACGCTGCGCCGCGGCATCACCTCCTACCCCGCGCACATCAAGTTTAACACCGGCATGAACCGCCTCGGCTTCGACCCGTCGGACGTTGAGGAGATATGCCGCCGCCTCCGAACCCAATCGGGCATAACCGTGCGCTCGGCGTTCTCGCACTTAGCCGCTGCCGACTCGGCCGGCTTCGACGACTTTAGCCTCCGCCAGGCCCGGCTCTTTGCCGAAACCGCCCGCAAGCTCGAAGCCGCCCTCGATTACAAAATTTTCAAGCATATACTCAACTCGGCCGGCATCGAGCGATTCCCGCAATACCAGATGGACATGGTGCGCCTCGGAATCGGGCTGTACGGCATAAGCTCATCCGGCGCATCCCCCCTGCGCAACGTGTCGACCCTCCGCACCACCATCCTCCAGATACGCGAAGTCGAACCCGGATGCCCCATCGGATACGGATGCCTCAACGTAGCCTCACGCCCGTCGCGCATTGCCGTAATCCCCATCGGATACGCCGACGGCTTTGACCGCAAGCTGGGCAACGGCGCAGGCGAGGTTTGGATAAACGGCGCCCTCTGCCCCGTCGCCGGCAACATCTGCATGGACACTACCCTTATAGACGTAACCGGCGTCGACGCCTCCGAGGGCGATCCCGTCATAATATTCGGCAACGAGCTCCCTGCGGCTCACATGGCGGCCAAGCTCGGCACCATCCCTTACGAAGTGCTTACGTCGATATCGCCAAGGGTTAAGCGGGTTTATTATTCTAACTGATAATACCCGCCGCGCGAGGCTCCCAACAAAGTGCATTATCCCCCTGAACGCGCGCGGGTTTTTACGGCGGGGTTCCCGCAGTGGCTCCCTCAATTGAGGCAATCCCCGCAGAAGGCAAATGGGGGTTTTCTCAATTGATTTTTTTGAAAAACGAGGCAAACGGGCAAAAACTCAATTGAGTTTTTGCCCGCAGAAAGCAAATGGAGGCTTTCTCAATTGAGTATTTTAATAATCAAACAAAACGGCCTTTTTCTCAATTGAGTTTGTTGAAAAAATGAGGCAAATGGAGGCTTTACTCCATTGATATTTTACCAATCTAACGCAAATGGGCGGAAACTCAATTGAGTTTGTTGAAAAAACGAGACAAATGGGCAAAAACTCAATTGAGTTTTTCATCAAAAGATTTCAGTGGGGATTTACTCAATTGAGTTTTTGGAAAAATGATTAATCGCGAGGAAACTCACGCGAGGATCCGGCGGCCGCGGCTGCCTTATCCTCCCCCCGCAAGTAACTTTTAGCCACCCGCAGGCCTGATGCGGAGCATATCTCCCGCCAATTCTTTTATCTTTGCCGGACTATCTTAAATCATTATTTATATGCAGAATTTACCGAAAGAAAAAATTGCAGCCCTGCGCGCCTTGATGGCCGAGCGCGGGCTTAAAGCGTATCTGATTCCGAGTTCGGATCCGCACATGAGCGAGTATGTTCCCCGGCGCTGGGAGGCGCGACAGTGGATTTCGGGCTTTACGGGCTCGGCCGGAACGGTGGCTGTTTTTGCCGCCGGCGCAGGCTTGTGGACAGATTCGCGCTACTTCCTCCAGGCCGGGGAACAGCTTGAGGGGTCGGGAATAGAGCTGTTCAGGATGGGATTGCCGGGCGTGCCGTCGCTCGTTGGGTTCCTGCTCGATAACCTTGAGCCTGGCGATACGGTGGGCCTCGACGGAAATACCTACCCGGCCTCGGCCGCCGAAGATCTTGAACGGAAGCTGGCCGAACGCGGCCTGAGCCTTAATACCTCCTGCGACCTTGTTGGGGAGATATGGACAGACAGGCCGCAATTGCCGCAGGGCGTTATATTTGAACATCCGCTTGAACTGGCCGGAAGCTCGTCGGCCTCGAAGATAAGAGCCGTGATAGAGCAGTTAAACCGCGAAGGGGCCGACGGCCTGCTGCTGTGCGCGCTCGACGATATAGCCTGGACGCTGAATATCCGCGGGAGCGACGTGCCTTATAACCCGGTGGCCGTGTGTTTCGCTTTCATCTCCGATAAAGAGAAAATTCTTTTTATCGAGCCCGGCAAGCTGACAGCCGAAATAGCCGACCGGCTTATGGACGACGACGTAACCCCGGCCGATTACAACCTCGCCGCTAAATTCCTGTCAAGCCTGCCCGCCGGATATTCGCTTATGCTCGACAAGAACAAAACGAACGCCGCGCTGTTCAAGGCCATCCCACCGGGCTGCCGCGTTATCAACGGAATCACCCCCGCCAGTCATCTCAAAAGCATTAAGAGCCCGGCGGAGCTTGCCGGCTTTGCCAATGCCCTGATAAAAGACGGGGTGGCCCTTACCCGCTTTTATATGTGGCTCGAAGAAGCGATGAAGAAAGGAGAGCCGCTAACCGAAACCGGCTTGGCCGAAAAGCTGTCGGAGCTCCGCGCCGCCCAGCCCCTCTACGTGTCCGACAGCTTCCCCACAATATGCGGGTACGGCGCCCACGGGGCCGTTGTACACTATCATGCAACGCCCGAAACCGACGCCGCGATCCAGCCCCAGGGCCTGCTGCTTATGGACTCCGGCGCGCAATACCAGGACGGCACAACCGACATTACCCGCACCATAGCCTTAGGCCCCGTAACCGAAGCCATGCGCAAAGACTTTACCCGCGTGCTGAAAGGCCACATCAGCCTTGCCAAATGCCGCTTCCCCGAAGGAACAAGGGGCTCGCAGATCGACGTCCTGGCCCGCAAAGCCCTTTGGGACGCCGGCATAAATTACCTCCACGGAACCGGCCACGGCATCGGGTACTTCCTTAACGTTCACGAAGGCCCGCAGAGCATCCGCATGGAAGAAAACCCCGCTCCGCTCCGCCCCGGCATGGTGATGAGCAACGAGCCCGCAATGTACCGCGCCGGCGAGTACGGCATAAGAACCGAAAACATGATTGCCGTGCGCGTTGATATCGAAACCGGATACGGCCGCTTCCTTGCCTTCGACACCCTCACCCTTTGCTACATTGATTCAACCCTTGTCGAACCTTCAATGCTGTCTGCCCGCGAGCAGGCGTGGCTCAATAATTACCACCGCGAGGTGTTCGAGAAGCTTTCGCCTTATCTGTCCGAAGCGGAAAGGGAGTGGCTGAAGGATAAAACCATGCCCGTTTAATTCTCCCTCCATGGCTCTTATAAAATCGGTAAGGGGATTTACTCCGCAGATAGGCCCCGATACATACTTGGCCGAAACGGCGGTAGCGATAGGCGACGTGGTTATCGGCAGCGGATGCAGCATTTGGTTCGGCGCCGTGCTCAGGGGCGACGTTAACTCGATCCGGATAGGCAACGGCGTTAATATCCAGGACGGCTCCGTGCTGCATACGCTTTATGAAAAGTCGACCGTAGAGATTGAAGACAACGTTTCGATAGGCCACAACGTAACCGTTCACGGCGCCAGGATATGCGCAGGCGCCTTGATAGGCATGGGAGCCGTTGTGCTCGACCATGCGGTGATAGGCGAAGGGGCGATAATTGCCGCCGGATCGGTTGTGCTGAGCGGAACGCAGGTCGAACCCGGAAGCATATACGCCGGAGTTCCCGCCAAATTTGTGAAAAAAGTAGACCCTGAACAGGCTAAGGAGATAAACCTGAAGATAGCTTATAATTACCGCTTCTATGCTTCGTGGTATGATAAGGAGCAGGATAAGATAGAAGATTAAGGTATGGATATCGGATGCCCGCAGAGAGGAACGCTTTCTGCGGGTTTTTTTAGTCCGTCGGGGTTCAATGGGGTTTTCATTGCGCTCGGCTAAGGCGCTTGAATGGTTGCGGGGGAGAGGCTTGTATTGGTTTGAAGGGGCTTCGTGTTTATAACTTGTTGAGAATTGCGGGCGTGAAATTGCCTGATATTTAACGAATGATATGTTATTTTACTCTCACAATGAACAAAAAAACTACATGAATAATTGCTAAACTAAACCCGGAGTAAAAAATGTACACGAAAACCTTTTGTTATTCGCACATTACGGCAGCCCTTGCATTCATCGCGCTCGCCGTGGGATGCGCTTCCGAGGAAATATCCCTTGAAAGCGTAGCAACGACCAAGTCGGTACAAGTAGGAGCCCCTACTTACGCCACAATCAACATCGAGTTAAACGAGCCGGTCACCAAAAGCGGTCCGGTTAGCGACGAAGCCGAATCGGATTCCATTTACAGCATCCGCATCCTTATGTACGGAGAGAAGCCGGAAGGCGAATGGATATGCGAATCTGATATCCTGGCCATGAATGCAGGCAACCGCACTGCAACCATCGAATCGTTTTCCGGCAAAAAGCGGATCCTCGTTATCGCTAACGATTACAACCGTCCTTGGAGATTCGACAACCAAACCGGTCGCACAATCGACGAGCTGGTATCAATGAAAACCGTAGGCGGATATCGCTTAGCCTCTAATGAAATCGACTTCGGATCGCCTTCTCTCGGCGGCGAGAACGCGTCTCCGATGAGCGACCTTGATTATGCGAGCATAACCGCACCCTTTGTTTTCAGCAACTCGCTTGCCGACAGCTCCAGCCTGAGGGAATTTAAGCCCGGCGTACCGTTCGATATCTCGATTGTCGGTAAAAACGGGGCCAGCGACAATCATTTCAAGATATACCTGAAAAGAAGTCTCTCGAAAGTGGCGGCGAGCTATAAAGGATCTACGTATCCCGTACCAACCGAAGACGGCAGCGGATTTCTCACCGATCTTTATTGGGGGATCAGAAACCAGAACCGGGCCGTAGCCCTCTTTGAGGTTCCCGGTCCCGAAGGCAAGCCCGTATCCCCATTCTTCAACGAACTCACCGGCTGGAACCTTTCCGACCTCGACGATATTTCGAGCTATCAACCCTTTTGGTGGAACGGCGAAGACGAGGCTGGCGATATAAGCATCCCATTATCGTCGTCGATAGCTCCCAAGAAGTATTATTACGTTCCTGAAAATGCCAACCAGGTGCCGACGCCGGGCAATATCACCTGCATAACGGTAAAAGCCACCTTCACCCCCGCTCCCGGAACAGTTATCACCTCCTTCACCCACGATAACCTGTTCCGCAAAGTGGCGGATGTAACCCGCGGCGATATCGAGCAAGGCGCTACCTTCTACCGCCTTGCGGCAAAAGATGGAACTGATGCCGCCGCCATGCTGGCATTGCGCGGCGATACTCTGATAGGTAATATGAGCATCTTTAAAAATAAGTCGGACGCCCTGCGCATGGCCTATATCGCCGAAAACAAAGGATACGACGTAGGATTTGGCTCCATTTACACCCCAAAGTCGTTCATAGTAGAAACATTCCAAAGCGGAATATGTTACTACCGGATGGATATACGAAACGGCTCGCGAGCATGGGTTGAGCGTAACAAAGCTTATCACGGCAGCATAATCTCATTCCACGGCATAGGCAATGCAACAATTGCCCACAGCAACCTTAACCTCGCGAACAACGAAGCCGTATACCTTGGCGGTACAATAGAAGTGATCCCCTGGGAGGAAATCAGATTTGAAGATACCCTATAACTCATGGGCAAGCGTGTCAACCTGCACGACTATATAGCCTATCGGCGTAAACTCTCGGAAATGACCGTCGAGCTTGACGACACGGCTGAGTATATATATTCGTGTATGGTTGACCTCGCCCTCGCCGGCAAATGGAAAGAATGGGCCGACTCGCATCCTTTAGGCATCGACTATGAATTTACCGAGGATATGCTGATTGATACCGGCGACAGGTGTATAGAAGCTCTTGCCGACGTGCTTGATGCCTTGTATGATGCGATAGAAGTGTTTGCGTATGAGTCGGGAGATATGAAAGAGTAGAAGATCCTGTTATAAGGTTTCAAAGAAAGAGGCCGTCTCATATTCATTTTAACGCTGTTTTCTTCGGATACCTTGGGATTAAACTCAAATATTCAATTCTCCGATACATTCTTTGATAATGTCGTATTCAAATCCTCGTCCTGCGGCAAAGCGGAATAGTTTCTCTCTGATTTCATGGTCGGAATTGCCGCGAATGGTTTTGAGTTTTGAGGATAAGAGGCGGGCAAGTATGGTTTTGTATTCGTGCGGGGCGATGGTTGCAAGAGCTTCTTCGATTATTTTGGAAGATATTTTTTTCCGTTGCAGCTCGTATGCTATGCGAATGCGGCCCCAGGCGTTGAATCTTAGCTTATCGGCGGTGAAGCTGCGGGCGTAGCGGGATTCGTTTATGAAGTTTTGGCTTTCGAGTTCAAAGACGATGCGCTCTATGGCGTCGGAGGGTAGGCCTGCGGAGGAGAGCTTGCGCTCAATGTCGGACGGGCATCGCTCGGCTGTTGAGCAGTAAGCGGCCATGCGGGAAAGGGCGGATGATTCGTTGGGGGCGTTCACCGTTGGGCTTTGATGAAGCGGTTGTTGCCCGAAAGGTCGCGGATGAGCTCAATGTTTGTAAATCCTTCTTGCGATATGGCGAGGCTGGTTTCTTTGTAGAGGCGGGCGTTGATCTCGAACCATAAAACTCCGCCGGGGCTTAATATTTGTTGCGCTAACTGCGTTATTGAGCGGTAAAAAACGAAAGGGTCGCTTATGGGTACGAACAAGGCCTTCCATGGTTCGTAAAGCATCACGTTGGGCTCCATTTCGTCTTTTTCGGATTGCTCTATATACGGCGGATTGCTCACGATAATGTTGTACGGGCCTCCGAGGAGATCAGCCAAGTGTTTGGTATCGCCCAGTATATCCGCTTCGATAAAGTTTATTGTTATATGATTGCGCTCGGCATTTTCTTTGGCCGTGGCTAAGGCTTTGGGCGAGATGTCTACGGCGGCGACGTTTGAGTTGGGAATATATCGCGCCAAGGCTAAGCCTATGCAGCCGCTTCCGGTACCGATGTCGAGTATTTTAGGACTTTCAGCAACAGTTTCGGATATTATGCGGTGAGTCATTTCCTCTGTTTCGGGGCGGGGAATAAGCGTCGCGGGGTTTACGAGTATGGAAAGACCGTAAAATGGGGTTTTGCCGATGATGTACTGTATGGGCTCCCACGACCGAAGACGTTCGATAATGCTTCTTATCTCATCTGCTTGCGCTTCGGTGGGGCGCAGATTACGGTCGGCCTGGAAATGATAGGCTTCGAGACCGCATACATGAAAAATAATTCTCCGGGTAAGGCTGTGTACCTCGCCCGGAGGATAGATATCGCTTAGTGAATCTTTTATATAAGCGAGTATGGATTCGGTCATGATTAAGAGCTATGCCGGGCGGCTTCGCCCAGGACTTGCATTGTGTCGGATGCGATCATAAACTCCTCGTCGGTCGGGACAACAATAACCGTAACCGGGCTTTCAGCCTTGCTGATAACCATCTCGCGGCCTTTTACCTTTGAGTTGGTATCCTTATCGAGATAAATGCCCATATATTCCATGGAAGAGCAAACCTCGTCGCGCGTGGTCCATTGGTTTTCGCCCACGCCGCCCGTGAAAACTAATATGTCGAGTCCTCCGAGGGCTGCGGCGTAGGCTCCGATGTACTTCTTGATTCGGTAATTGTAAACCTGCATTGCCGTTTGCGCCTTTTGATTCCCGTTGCTGATGGCCGCCTCAATCTCGCGCATATCCGACGATACGCCTGAAAGGCCCATCATCCCGCTTTTCTTATTGATTAGGTTGTCGAGGCCTTGCCGGTCTAATTGTTCTTTTTCCATTATGTAGAGCAGCGCCCCGGCGTCGACGTCGCCGCATCTAGTGCCCATCAAAAGTCCTTCAACGGGAGTGAGCCCCATTGAGGTATCAATTGAAAGACCGTTTCGTATTGCGGTAAGCGATACGCCGTTGCCTATATGAGCAGTAATGATTTTCTGCTCGTTGTAAGGGCGTTTGATAATTTCGCAGGCTCGGGCTGCAACGTAACGGTGGCTTGTGCCGTGAAATCCGTACCGCCTTACGCCGTGCTTGGCGTACATTTCGTAAGGCAATCCGTACAGGTAAGCGTATTGAGGCATACTTTGGTGAAAAGCCGTGTCGAACACTCCAACTTGGGGCGCTCCCGGCAGCAGGGTTTGCATGGCGTATATTCCCTTGAGGTTTGGAGGATTGTGAAGGGGAGCCAAGGCGCTGCACTCTTCTAACTTGGCAATTACTTCGGGAGTAATGGCTGCGCTTTGGCAAAAAGCCTCGGCTCCGTGCACCACGCGATGCCCAACTGCGTCGATCTCGTCAAACGATTTTATACATCCGTATTTATCATCCTTAAGTGTACTGAGGATGAACTCAATCGCGGCGGTATGCTCAGGCAGGTTACGGTTAATTTCTAACTTTTTCCCGTCGGGTAATGTGATTTTAAGGAAAGAGCCAGGGAGACCCAGCTTTTCAACGCCGCCTTGCGCCAACGGCTGTCCGCTTTCCATGTCGAACAGCTTGTACTTTACGGATGAACTTCCGCAGTTTAAAACAAGTATCTTCATTATAGTATATATTTTATTAAAGGATTAAATCTGCATTAATCATAGGGAATAAAGTATTTCACCGGACCGTCAACGCCCGTTTTAATCGGTAGCGTATCCTACGTGAAAGTTTTTAGAGTAGCGGTACATGTATGGAAGCTTACTGCTCGCCGCCGGGAAGGCTCTGTATACATACGAAAGGTTATCAAAATTAGTTGGTAAGCTTGTGGGCGCGTACATTTATGTGGTGCGGTAATTCTTATGTAAAATAATTCTTTTCAAATGTAGCGTATAATGATGAATAGCGCTTACATATTTTTATGACGCGCTTGCTCCGGCCTTAATCCCGATTGCCTGATTAGCGGATATTGCTGCCATCTTATAGATATCGTCGGCCGAGCATCCCCTCGACAAATCATTCACCGGCGCTCCCATGCCTTGAAGGATCGGCCCCACGGCTTCGGCTTCGCCGAGCCTTTCAACGAGCTTGTAAGCTATATTCCCAACTTCGAGCGAGGGGAATACGAGTACATTGGCCCTTCCGGCAATGGCGCTGCCTGGAGCTTTCCTGCCGCCTATTTCGGGAACCAGCGCGGCGTCGGTTTGCATCTCGCCGTCGATCTGCAATTGCGGATCGAGCTCTCGCGCAATCTTTACGGCTTCAATAACCTTGTCGACAACAGGATGTGAAGCACTTCCCTTTGTAGAAAAGCTAAGCATCGCAACCCGTGGTTCAAAGTGGGCGATAGATCGTGTGGTGCGGGCAGTGAGTACGGCAATTTCGGCCAGCTCGGCGGCGGTTGGATTGGGGATAACGGCGCAATCGGCAAATACCAGCAATCCTTTTTCGCCGTAATTGTTCGTTTTGGTAAACATCAGGTAGGCTCCCGACACGCTGCTTATTCCGGGCTGCGTTTTTATGATTTGTAAGGCGGGGCGGAGTACGTCGCCTGTGGTATTTTGTGCTCCAGCTATCTCTCCGTCGGCATCGCCGGCTTTTATCATTAGGCATCCGATGTAAAGCGGATTTTTGGCAAGGGCGGCGGCTTTGTCGGAGGTCATGCCTTTGGCTTTGCGGAGGTTGTAAAGTAGCTCGGCGTAGGCGTTCGTTTTTGGGTAGTTGAGAGGATCGAGAAGCTCGGCTTTCGGGATGTGTTTCAGTCCTCTTTCCTCTGCGGCTCGGAGGATCGCGCCGGGATTGCCGATAAGGATAAGGTTAACTACGCTGTCGGCTAAGAGGCGGTTGGCGGCGAGCAATGTTCGTTCTTCGGTTCCTTCGGGGAATACGATACGTTGCTTATTAGCTGCGGCACGCGCAATAATATTTTGCATTAATTCCATACTCTTTTGATGATATTATTATGTTATTGGGGAATATTCGCCTTCACAAATATAATGATTTGCAATATCGACTTTGCAAAGAGGGTATGGGAAAGTGCTTGGGGGAATAAGTTTTTTAGAAGATTTAACAACCTTAGTTGTCCCTTGCCCGGAGCTTTATTTCCCGATCCAGGGCCTGGGATTTTGTTTTTCGTTTTCCTTCCAGAGCTCGAAATGGAGGATGGTAGCCCGGTCGTTGTCGTCGTCGGTATAAACCTTGCCGAGCGGATGGCGGGCTTTGATACGGTCGCCCATCTGAACGTAAACGTATTTAAGGTTACTGTAAACGGTGAGGTAATTGCCGTGCCGTACAATAATGGAATATCCCGGCTCGACTATAAAGATGGCGCGAACCACGCCGTCGAATACGGCGCAGGCGTTGGCTTCGGCTGAAGTTTGGAGGTCGATGCCGTTGTTTAACATTCTTACGTGCGGAAGGCTGGGGTGCTGCTGCTCGCCGTAGTCGCGCACAATGGCGTATGGCCTGTTGAGCGGCGAGCCGAGCGAACCGCGGTTGGCGGCAAAGGTTTCGGTTAGCTGATCGTCGCGTAATACTTCGTTGGTTTTTTCGGAGCTGAGGCGGTTGTCGAGGTTGCGAGTGGCTCGTTCGCGGGCTACTTCGTCGGATATTTGCTGCTCTATCTGGCGGGCGAGGGTTTCAGCGCGTCGTTGCTTTACGGATAGTTCGCGCTGGAGCTGGCTTTGTTGCTTATTGAGGCTGGCTACGTATTCCTTTTGTGCGGTTTCATCGTCTTCTATCTTTTTGTATTCGTTTTCGCGGGAAAATAGTAGCTGTTGCTTTTCATAGCGGGCTTTTTCGAGTACGGCGATCTTGGTGTGGATTTCTTGCTGGCGACTGATAATATCGGCTGCTTGCTGCTTTTGCCAGGCGGCATATTGCCGCAGATAGTGTATGCGGCGTATAGATTGTGCAAAGCTCGATGCTGAGAATATGAACAGCAGCTTGTCTTGCGAGTTGCGTCGCTTTTGAATAAGTCGTAGCGATGCGGCGTAGCGTTCGCGCTTACTGTTTATTTCTTTTTCGATAACGGCAATGTCGCGGCGGGTGTCGGCTATATCCCGGTCGGTAACGTTAATCTCGCGATTGAGTATCGTAATCATTTGCTTGCGCTGTTCTATTTGCGCCGACAGCAGATTAAGTCGGGCAAGCGATCGCTGGGCTGATTCCCTGGTTTGCTCAAGCAATTCGGATGTGGTTTCAATTTCTTTTTCTATTGTCTTTCGCTGGTTTTCAAGCTCTCGTACCTGGGCGGATTGTTGCGCATGGCAAAGCGTGGTTATAGTTATGTAGATAATGAGTAAAAGGTGTTTCATCATTCCAAATTTAGCGCTTTGATAAGTTGGTGAAGGCTGACGCGCCTGTAATTGGCAGATATGGGAAAGCTTAGATTGAGCGGTAGGTCGAGCTGAATACGTGAAAAGGATATGCCGAGATCAAACGCCTTGTGCTCGCTTCCGTCAACTTGTACCTTAATACGCATCGGAAACGCCAAACCGTTGCCATCCTTGAAGTCTGAATAGCGGCAAAGGAGATTGTATTGTCGGATGGCGTCGGCTACGGTTGTGGCCAGCAGTTTTTCTTCGGCGTCGGCGGTGAAGGAGTAGGCAATGCCGGCATTGTCGCTGGTTTGGAGTTCGGAAAGTCCGTCGCGGTGGCGTATGCGGAAACGGCTGTATTGCGCGGGAGTTGTATTTCGCTGCCCAGGAGAGAAAATGCGGTTGGCCAGCAAAGCCTGAATGTTGTAGAGATTAATAGCGATGGGCGAGGTTTTGTTGAGCTGCTCATAGCTTTCGACAAGATACTGCCGGTTCAGCCGGTCGACCATCTTTACGCTGTCGCGGCTAAATTCAACTCTTAATACCTCCATTCCGAGCATAGGCTGGAAGGAAAGCTGGAGGATGCTGTCGGTTATCATTTTAAGATCCATGCGCGACTTCATTTCATATCCCGGCAACCCGATCTCAACGCTTGTTCGTGCAGACATGGTGCGGAACAAGGGATAGCGCTTTTGCATAGATTCGAAAAATTGGGCCGTTCCCTTAGCTTCTACGGTGACGGTTTCAATCTGGCGCCGGCTTCTACATCCTGCAAGGAGCAACAGAGCGAGAAGCAGCAGGGTTATGTTACTTCGCGCTTTCATCCTCTATATATCTTTCTTCTGCTATTTTGGCTTCGAGGGTTTTGCCTTCTTTGCCGAGTTCTTTGGCTTTACGCCATTGGACGATAGCGTTTCCCTTATCGCCGGTCATGAATAGTATATCGCCGTAGTGGTCGACAAGTTCGCTGCTGTCGGAACTATCTTTCGATATGGCGCTTTCGATGTAGAATTTGGCAAGGGTATAATTGCCTTGCATGAAGAAAATCCATGCGTATGTATCGAGATAAGTTGCATTGTCGGGCTCCATCTTGATGCACTGAGCACTCATCCGCTCGGCTTTCTGGAGATCGCGCTTGCGGAGGGAGAGGAAATAGGCGTAGTTGTTCAGTACGGATATGTTACGGTCGTTGTAAGTAAGAGCTTTTTCGTATGCGGCGAAGGCTTCTACGTCTTTCGTCATTTCGTGGAAGATGTCGCCTATTTGCCCGTAGAAGTTCGACTTCAGGTTACGATTCTCCTCCGGAACAATCTCGATGCCCTTTTGGCAGGCATACAGGGCTTCAACGTAGTTTTTCAACTGGGAGTAAGAGATACTAAGATAAAAGTAATACTCCGCAACATTGGGGAACAGCTCGATGCACTTCTCGCAAATCCTTATCGCTTCCTCCATGTCCCGCTCGCGGAAGGCTATGTCTATTAAAGCTTGCCAGGCGTCGTTGCGTTCGGGGGCCATTTCGCTTACGAGGCGGAAGTTAAACTTGGCCTCGTCAGTCTGCCCGTTCATGGCCAGCATGCGGGCGTACATTATTTTTAGGTCGGTTTCTTCGGGGTGCATTGTGATAAGCATCTCGAATAGTTCGTTGCCTTTGTTCAGCTCGTCTTTCGCTCCTTCAAAGCGCATCAGATATCTTGATAGAATGCTCACCTTTACGTTAACGGCCAGGCCTTCGTTGGCTAGGGCGTTGCGTATTTGCGCCTCGGCAGCCTCGGCGTTGCCGGTGGCTTCGTAGTAGTTGCCCATCGAAACGATGTAGTAAGGATTAGTGGGGTCGAGGCTGTACGCTTGGTTGTAGAACTCGATGGCCTTTTCGGCTTTCCCCTCGTCGAGGTAGAGGTCGCCTATCATTATCGGATATCGCGGTTCCATTGGGAATTTGGCGGCAAGTTTCTCGATCTCCATAAGCGCGCTGTCGGTTTTTTCCTGTAAATGATAGAGGCGGAACTTCTGTACGGCGATTCCTTCGCTCACTCCCATTACCGCTTCAAGGCGATTGTAAGTTTCGATAGCCTGAGCCGTTTGGCCCGAACGGGTAAGCACGTCGGCAAGGAGATAAATGAGCTCGGCGTTGGCAGGATCGGCGTTGGTAAGGTCGCGGTACTCGTCGATGGCTTCCGAGAACATTTCGGCCTCGTACAGCATCATCGCCAGGGCTTTTTTATATGTAGCGTTGCCGGAAGCGTATTTGCCGGCTCGCTTGAGCATGTCGAGGGCCTTATCCGATCGTTGCAGCCGCATATAAAAGGTTGAAAGCTCAAACAGGAGAGGGGCCGAAGTTGAGTCGATTGCCAGGCAGTGGGTAAACATGTCGAAAGCGGCGTCGTATTTGCCGGCATTCTTCAGATTTAATCCCTCGTAATAAAAATAGTCAAACCGGCGCGTCTTTTTTGCCTCGGTTTCGCCGCACCATGCCTGTATGGCCGAGCTTAATATAATAAGGAAGAGTAGAGCTTTTCGCATTGTGCTTGCCTAAAAAAATCAACGCCCGGTATGACCGAAGCCGCCCTCTCCCCTCGCCGTCGCATCAAGGGAATCGACAACTTCCCATTCAACTTTTGTATACGGGGCAACAACCATCTGGCAAATCCGTTCGCCGTCGCAAACGGTAAACGGCTCCGAAGACAGGTTTATCAGTATTACGCCGATCTCGCCCCTGTAATCCGAATCAATAGTGCCTGGCGAGTTCAGAAGCGTTATACCATGCTTAAGAGCCAAGCCCGAACGAGGGCGCATTTGGGCCTCGTATCCTTCTGGCACCGAGATGTAAAGACCAGTGGGGATAAGCTTGCGCTGCATAGGTAGGAGAATGATGTTTTCAGTAAGATTTGCACGTATGTCCATGCCGGATGATCCGATGGTGGAGTAGGACGGAAGTGGGTGTTTGGATTTATTAACTATAATGAGAATCATTTTCTTTGCTTTTTCTATGGCAAATATACTGAAACTTATTACACTTGCACAATAACAGAAATAAAAACAGTATTAACTTTAAATCTAAACAAATCATGGTATATGCCTACGTAAGAGTAAGTACAGACAAACAGTGTACCGAAAATCAGATTTTTGAGATCAAACAGTTTGCAGTCGAACGTAATATTGTAATCGACCACTGGGTAGAAGAAGTTGTTAGCGGAAGCAACAAAATCAATCATCGTAAGCTCGGAAAGCTTTTCAAACTAATCAAGAAAGGCGATTGGATCATAACAAGCGAACTCTCCAGAGTAGGGCGAAACCTTATGTACATCATGAGTTTTCTGCACCAGTGCATGGAGCGCGAAGCCATTGTTATAACTATTAAAGAACGGTACGAGCTTGGTAATAATTTAAACAGCAAAATCCTCGCATTCGCCTTCAGCCTCAGCGCAGAGATAGAACGCAACCTCATTTCGCAACGCACACGCGAAGCCCTCGCGCGAAAAAAGAAAGAAGGAGTAAGGCTCGGACGACCCAAAGGCCGAAAATCATCCTACTACAAACTCTCAGGCAAAGAACAGCTGATCATAAAGATGATAAACGAACATTACACGCTGGGCGAAGTATGCCTCAAACTAAGCGTTTGCCGAAACACACTCCGCCTCTTCATGTACGAAATAAGCCGAAACAACCCGAACGCATTCCCCTCCAGATTCAAACCTTGAGGAAAACCCCACGCCTGTACATCTCGCGAAGAATCAACCACAGAATTGCAAATTCGCCTAAAGCAACAACAAACGGGAAGAAAACGCCCGCCGGACCCTCAAAGCCCCTCAACAATCGCCGCGCAATACTCCCCAAACCAAAAGTGGTATAAAGTATATAAGCTGCTATCGAATTAAGACCGAACACTCGCAGCCAAGTAACCCAGCAACCGCGCAGCCCCATCGTCTCCGTAAGTAAAAACGAAAGCGCCAGAAGAAGAAAACAAATACCGCTGCTTAACAAAACCATTGAGCACGACCAAATCTTCTTTATAATCGGCATCTGTAGCCCCAACAATAATCCCGCAGCAATAAGAGCCAAGCCGGTAACAGCAATTATTGCCGGCTTACGCCTATTGCTCATCCCGCTCTGAAGCAAGCGCCCAGCCAAATAACCCGACATAACCGTAGCCGCAAACGACAAGCTCGTAATAACCCAGGTATACTGCGTTCCATCGTCGAAGCGGCCCAGCAAGGCATGGTCGATGTAGATAGCCAGGTTGCCGTCGGGCGTCAGGCGGCCGCTACCAACTCCGGGAACAGGGATAAACGTCATACACAGCCAATACCCGGCCAGCAAACCCACAGCCCACGCAACCTGACCCGGAAAGCTCCGCGCGTTAAGCGTAATGAGAGCCGTGATAAGATAGCCAAAGGCAATGGCATGAAGAGTATTGCAATAAATGTGGAACCTGCTGGGATCAAGATCAAGCAAATTACCCTGAGCAATCCATCCCAAAAGAAACAAAAGCCCAAACCGCTTCGCAATCTTTGCATACAACCCCTTCTTATCCTCGCCGTTCCCGAATTTCCCGAAAGAAAAAGGCATCGACAGGCCCGAAGTGAAAAGAAACAGCGGCATTATTATATCCCAAGCCGTAAAACCAATCCAGTCGGCATGACTTAACTGGTACAGAATCCCGTTGTCCGGATCAAGCCCGAATCCCGCAAACAAACGCCGCAATACATCGCCTGCGCCCACAAGAAAAAACATGTCGAAACCCCTGAGAACGTCGATAGCCGTTAACCGACCCTGCTGATTTAATGTAGTCATGGTATATCATTTTTTAGTTGAAGAGCAAATATATGCAAAACCATCGACCACCCGAAAGATAACCCCATCCCTCCAATTGGCCGATAACGCCCTTTTTACCCCGGAGCGGAAAGCGTTTTGAGGAAGTTTACCTGCCTAATCTCGGAAACACCGGTCAAAAGGTAGCGGGCCGATCGAATATCTATTAATCAGGCTTTCCAAACCTGCGGCGAGGGAGGATCAGAGCAAAACATGCTTTCAACAGTTGTTGAAAGATTTAAACCCAGATTCCGCATTAGAGTTTCGATTGTCATTTTGGCCAGTAAAAATTCCGGAAGAAAATCACGAACCGAGAAAGCTCCAGGGAATTTTTCGGAAGGAAATCATGAACCAAGAAAGCTCCAGGTAAAATTCCGGAAGGAAATCACGAACTAAGAAAGCTTCAGGGAAAATTCCGGAAGGAAATTGCGAACCGAGAAAGCTTCAGGAAAAATTCCGGAAAGAAATCACGAACCGAGAAAGCTTCAGGAAAAATTCCGGAAAGAAATGATAAACCAAAAAAAGCTCCAGAAAATTTTCCGGAAGGAAATCATGAACTGAGAAAGCTCCAGGGAATTTTCCGGAAGGAAATCACGAACCGAGAAAGCTTCAGGAAATTTTCCGGAAGGAAATCACAAATACAATTTGCGATGATTGCCTATAATCTGATGTCAATTTTCAGAATCTTCGTCCTTTAAGAGAAAGCACAAGAAAGACTGTCAACATTAATATACAGGAACTATTTTGAAAAAGCGGAAGATACGCTTAGGCTAAAAAATATATCTTTCAAAAAAACGCCGAAAATGGTTCGTTGGCTATGGAACTGTCCGGTAGATTTAGCAACGAAAATTTCTAATGCGTAATTTGGATTAAAGGGATATTCGACAAGCCTTCCAAGATGTTTGAACGGTTCCCCGCCCATACTCCAAAGCTGTATTGCCGCATTAATCCCGCCCCTCCCAACAAACAAATACGTACTGCTCCCGATTCTTTAGTTATCTTTGCCACTGACACATTTACATAACAATAATAATGCAATGAACAGAATAAGCAACTTATTCGGGATCCGGTATCCCATAATACAAGGAGGAATGGTATGGTGCAGCGGCTGGCGATTAGCCTCGGCAGTAAGCAATGCCGGCGGACTGGGACTGATAGGGTCGGGCTCGATGCACCCCGAAATCCTCCGCGAGCACATACGCAAATGCAAGGCGGCAACCGATAAGCCGTTTGGCGTGAACGTATCCCTTCTATATCCCGAAATCGACGCCCTGATGAAAATCCTTGCCGATGAAGACGTACGCATCGTATTCACCTCGGCCGGCAATCCGAAAACATGGACCAAAGCCCTCAAAGATCGCGGCGCAACGGTGGCCCACGTAGTATCGAGCTCTAAGTTTGCAGCCAAGGCCGAGGAAGCCGGCGTTGACGTCATTGTAGCCGAAGGCTTTGAAGCCGGCGGACATAACGGCCGCGAGGAAACCACCACCCTTTGCCTCATCCCCGCCGTTCGAGGAGCCGTATCGCTCCCGCTAATGGCGGCAGGCGGCATCGCTACGGCCAACGCCATAAAGGCCGCGATGATCCTCGGAGCCGACGGCGTACAGATCGGAACCCGCTTTGCGCTCACAGCCGAAAGCTCAGCACACGAAAACTTCAAGAAACATTGCCTCGCCCTTAACGAAGGCGACACAAAGCTGCTGTTGAAAAAACTCGGCCCCGTTCGCCTCGTAAAAGGCGCCTTCATGCTGGCCGTTGAAGAAGCCGAAGCCAGAGGCGCCGCACCCGACGAGCTCCGCGCGCTGCTCGGAACCGGCCGGGCCAAGAAAGGCCTGTTTGAAGGCGACCTCGAAAACGGCTTGCTCGAAATAGGGCAGGCGGCGTCGCTATTCAGGGATATTCAGCCCGTGGCCGAAGTAATGGCCGAGCTTGCCGAAGCCTTTCAATGATTAAAATGGGCGGCAGGCCTGATGGTATTGAATATTTTATTCACACAATAATATTATTAAGAAGATGAACAAAAAGATTATGATTGCCGGATTAATTATCACCCTTGCCGGCGCCTGCACTTCTACGAAGAAAGAGGCGAGCGACAGGGATCTGTCGAATCCGCTGCTTGCGGAGTTTACCGCTCCGTTTGCCGTACCGCCTTTCGACAAAATTCAGATGGAACATTACAAGCCCGCCATGCTTAAAGGCTTGGAAGAAGGCGAAGCCGAAATCAAAGCCATAGTTGAACAAACGGCCGCTCCCAACTTTGAGAATACCATCGTGGCGCTCGACAAATGCGGCGAGCTGCTCGATCAGACGCGAACAATATTCTCCGCCCAGAACAGCGCCAACACCAATGAGGCCATGGAGGAATTAAGCCGCGAAATGTCGCCCCTCTTCTCGCAGTACAGGGATAACATCACGATGAACCCCGCCCTGTTTGCTCGCGTAAAGGCTGTATACGATAAGCGCGACGACCTTGGTCTCGACAAAGAGAAAGCCAAGCTGCTCGAAGAAACCTATAAGATGTTTGTCCGCGGAGGCGCCAATCTCAACGACGCCGACCAGGCCAAGCTGCGCGATCTCAACCGCCAGCTCGCCCTCCTCCAGCTCACCTTCGGGCAAAACATGCTGAAAGAAACCAACGCCTTCCAGCTCGTAATCGACAGCGAACCCGATCTTGCCGGCCTTGGCGAAGGACAGATAGCTAACGCCGCCGAAGCCGCGCAGAAAGCCGGCCTCGGAGAGGGTAAATGGCTTTTCACCTTGCATAATCCGAGCATCATGCCTTTCCTCCAGAATTCCTCAAAGCGCGAGCTTCGCGAAAAGCTTTTCAAGGGATACATAATGCGAGGTAATAATAATAACGAGCAGGATAATAAAGACGTGGTAAAACAACTCGTAACCCTTCGCCTCGAAAAAGCCAAACTGCTGGGATACCCCGACTATGCCTCCTTCGTGCTCGACGAACGCATGGCAAAAACCTCGGCCAACGTTTACGCCCTTCTCGACAAGCTATGGGAGCCGGCTCTGAAAGTTACCGCGCAAGAGCTTGCCGATATCGACTCCGAAATAAAGAAAGACGGCGGCAGCTTTAAAGCCGAAGGATGGGATTGGCGCTACTACGCCGAGAAAGCTCGCAAAGCCAGGTTCGATATGGACGAAAGCCTTATCCGCCCATATCTTAAGCTGGAGAATGTTCGCGACGGCGCCTTTTATGTTGCCAACCGACTGTACGGGATATCCTTCGCCCAGCTTGACAACATCCCGCTCCCACATCCCGAAGCTCAAGCCTTTGAATGTAAAGACGAGGACGGCGCGCACCTTGGAGTTCTATACATGGACTTCTTCCCCAGAGCCAGCAAGCGTGGCGGAGCATGGTGCGGAGGCTATCGCGGTCAAAGCTACAAAAACGGCAAGAGGGTGGCTCCCGTGGTTACTATCGTTTGCAATTTCACCCCGCCTTCGGCCGGCGAACCTGCATTGCTGAGCCTCGACGAGGCCGAAACTTTGTTCCATGAATTTGGCCATGCGCTTCATGGCCTGTTCCGCAACGTTAATTACGAGGGAGTAGCCGGCGTGCCGCGCGACTTCGTAGAACTGCCCTCGCAAATAATGGAACATTGGGTACTCCAGCCCGAAGTACTGAAGGCGTACGCCAAGCATTATCAAACCGGCGACGTTATGCCGGCGGAGCTCGTTGAGAAACTCGACAAATCCGCAAAATACGGGCAGGGATTCGCCACCACAGAGTATCTGGCCGCATCTTACCTCGATATGGATTATCATGTTATGACCGATATCCCCGGCAACAGGGAGAAGAACAACTTCGAGGTACTTTCATTCGAGGCTTCTACTCTCGGCAAACGAAACCTCCCCTCGCAGATACCGCCCCGATATCGCTCCACATATTTCAACCACACCATGGGAGGCGGGTATACCGCCGGGTATTACAGCTATATCTGGTCGGAAGTGCTCGATGCCGACGGCTTTGAAGCCTTTAAGGAAACAGGAGATATCTTTAACCGCGAGGTAGCGGCCAAGTTCCGCAAGTTCGTGCTTGCTCCCGGAGGTATAGACGACGCTATGGAAATGTATAAGAACTTCCGAGGCAAGGAACCGGGCACGGATCCGCTGCTGAAGAACCGCGGCCTCAAATAACCGATCTGCTATGAGCCGAGATAACGAATTTATGCAACTCGAAGAAGACATTGTCGAAGTACTGCGCACCGTATACGACCCCGAAATACCCGTTAATATCTACGACCTCGGACTTATATACCGGGTAGACGTCGACGAACATAAACATGTTACGATTAACATGACCTTTACCGCTCCAAGCTGCCCCATGGCCGACTATATAGTCGAAGACGTGCAGATGAAAATCCTCGGAGTTAAAGACGTAAGGGGAGTGAAGGTAAACCTGGTATTCGATCCCCCGTGGGATAAGGATATGATGACCGAAGAGGCTAAACTCGAACTCGGCCTGCTCTGACATCATCCGCGAATGACCAACCAACGAAAAATATACTTTGCGGCCGACGCCCACCTCGGAGCCCGCTACCACCAAGACCCGGCAAAAGTTGAAAAACTGCTTGCCGGATGGATGGGAGAGATCCGGGAAAGCGCGGCCGCAGTGTATTTCCTGGGCGATATGTTTGACTATTGGTTCGAATACAAATATGTTGTTCCAAAAGGATATATCCGCTTTCTCGGCAAACTGGCCGAACTGGCCGACGCAGGCATAGAAATACACCTCCTTATCGGTAATCACGATATATGGATGTTCGACTACCTCCCGAAAGAAATCAACGCCGTTATACACCGGGATATGATTACGGTCGACCTCCTCGGTAAGCGCTTCCTTCTCGGACATGGAGACGAGCCCGATTACCGAAGCCGCATGTTCCGATTCTTAAGGGCTTTCTTCCGGAACCCAATCTGCCAGCGGCTGTATGCCTCGGTTCATCCGCGCTGGACGTCGGGGCTGGCCCTCGGATGGTCGCACGGGAGCCGGAAAGGGGGGCTCAAGCCTAAAGACGAGGCCGCAGATATGCAACTCGCCGTTGAATACCTTACCGACTTTGCCGAAACTTACCTCCAAACGCATCCCGACATCGACTTCTTCATATTCGGCCACCTGCATCTCCTCCTCGACCACAGGCTGAGCCAGGGCTCCCGGCTGCTTATCGCAGGCGACTGGATGCGGCTGTTTTCGTGGATCGAATGGGATGGCCAATCGCTGGAGATTAAAAGGCTATTGCCGGGTTGAATCTACTTATCTCGCAATAATTACATATTACAGGCTGCAACGCCGGGCGCATCGTCCGGCGTTGCCCTTATAACGGCTTGCGGCCATTGAGCTTCTGCCGGAAGCTTTACATTACCCGCCGGGTTGCCGGATTCTCAATCCAAGCAGTATTTTTGTAGCCGTACCAAAAAATACAGTAAGATGAAATTATCGGAATTAAATAACGGCGAAACCGGAATCATAGTGAAGGTTGCCGGGAGAGGCGTTTTCCGTAAACGGATTATGGAGATGGGATTCATCGGAGGCAAAGAGGTTACCGCTATACGAAACGCTCCCCTTAAAGATCCCGTGCATTACCACGTGATGGGTTACGACGTGTCGCTAAGGAGAAGCGAAGCGGCCCTGATCGAGATCCTGCCCGTAGGGCAGCTTGCCGAAACGGAAGCCGAACCCGATCCCGCCAGGACTGCGGGAGAACGACGGCTTACCTTGTCGACAAGCGAGGCGCGCTCCATTGCCATAGAACGCGGGCGAACCATAAACGTGGCCCTTGCAGGAAACCCTAACAGCGGCAAAACAACATTGTTCAACGTTGCAACCGGAGCGCACGAACACGTGGGCAATTACAGCGGAGTAACCGTCGACGCCAAATGCGGATCATGCAAGTACGGCCAGTACACATTCCGTATCGTCGACTTGCCCGGCGCTTACTCCATGGCCTCCTACTCCCCCGAAGAGCGATACGTCAGGAAGCATCTGGAGGAGGAGTATCCCGACGTGATAGTAAACATCGTAGACGCGTCTAACCCCGAACGTAACTTTTATCTCACCGCACAGCTTATCGACATGGACATGCCCATGGTGGTGGCCCTCAACATGTACGACAGCCTGCGGAAAAGCGGAGCGAGCGTTGACTGCGAATCTCTTTCAAACCTGATAGGAGCGCCGGTTGTACCCGTGGCAGGAAGGAGCGGATACGGAATGGAGAATCTCTTCAGCGCCGTTATCAGAGTGTACGAGAGAAACGAGCCGTCGCTCAGGCATATTCATATCAACTACGGCGAAGAGCTCGAGCTGGGCATCGCGCATATCAGCTCTGCCCTGGAGCCTATCGGGGTGATCGACCGGCAAATGTCGAAGCGCCTGCTTGCCATACGGCTGCTCGAGAACGATCCGGATACCGAGAGCTTTATCCGGTCGCTGCCGGGCGGCGATAAGGTGATGGCCGAGCGCGACGAACATTCGGCATACGTGGAGGGGCTGATCGGCGAGGATACCGAAACGGCTATGGCCGACGCTCGCTACGGGTTCGTGTCAGGGGCGCTCAAGGAAACTTTCAGAAGCGGGAGCGCTAACCGGATGGAACATTCCAAGGCGATAGATTGCATCGTTACCCACCGCTTGCTCGGCTTCCCCATCTTCCTGTTCTTTATGTGGCTCATGTTTGAGGCTACGTTCCGCATCGGGGCCTGGCCGATGGAGTGGATAGAGGCCGGGGTGGCCGTCTTGGGTGAATTTGTCTCGGAGGTTATGCCGCCGGGACCCCTCCGGGATCTGGCAGTCGACGGGATTATCGGCGGGGTAGGGGGCGTGCTCGTTTTCCTGCCCAACATACTGATCCTTTACCTGTTCATATCCTTCATGGAGGATTCGGGATACATGGCCCGCGCGGCGTTTATCATGGACAGGATAATGCACCGGATGGGCCTCCACGGCAAGTCGTTTATCCCCCTGGTGATGGGGTTTGGCTGCAATGTGCCGGCCATCATGGCCTCGCGCACCATCGAGAGCCCCTCGAGCCGTATGGTTACAATGCTCGTTAATCCGCTCATGAGCTGCTCCGCCAGGCTGCCGGTATACCTGCTTCTCGTCGGGGTATTCTTTAAGGGTCGCGAAAGTACGGTGCTGTTTGCGCTGTACGCCTCCGGCATTGCGCTGGCGGCGCTGATGGCGCGTATTTTCAAAAGATTCCTTTTCAGAGGCGTCGACCTTCCGTTTGTAATGGAATTGCCGCCGTACCGGCTGCCTACAATGAGGTCGGTATTTGTTCATGTCTGGGATAAGGGAAAGCAGTACTTACGTAAAATGGGAGGAGTTATACTTATTGCATCCATCATTATATGGTGCCTGGGATACTTCCCCCTGCAGCCGGGCCCCGAAGGAAACATAGCGGGAACCGGGCAGTCTTACATAGGGCGCATGGGAAAGCTGGTGGAGCCCGCGCTCCGTCCGCTGGGCTTCGACTGGAAGATGGGCGTTGGCCTGCTGGGAGGCATGGCCGCCAAGGAAGTGGTGGTGAGCGCCCTCGGCGTTATCGGAATGCCGGAGTTTTCGCCGGTTTCCGCCCTGGCATTTATGTTCTTTGTACTGATATACTTCCCGTGTATCGCTACCATAACCGCCATATCCGCCGAATCGGGATCGTGGAAGTGGGGCGCCTTCACGGCGCTGTACACTTGCGCGCTTGCATGGATTGTATCGTTTATAGTTTATCAAGCCGGAACATGGTTGTGTGGCAGTGGATTATAACCGGGCTTACAGTGATGGCGGCCGCCGGCGCGGCGGTATGGCGCATAGCCCGGGCAATAAGTAAAGGCAGCAAAGACTGCTCGCGCAAGGGTTGCGGCAACTGCTGCGGCTGCCCGCTCAAGAAGTAAATAATCCGCCGGATGCCCGGATGGCAACGAAAAAGTATTGTGGGGATAAGCGCAGATACTTACTTTTGCGCAATTAATCATCTTATATAAATAAAACAGTTATGGAACTAAGCATTAAAGGTACCCGTACCGAGCAAAATCTCCTGAAGTCGTTCGCAGGCGAATCCCAGGCGCGCAGCAGATACGTGTTTTTCGCCAGCGCGGCTCGCAAGGAAGGCTACGAACAGATAGCCGGAGTATTTGCAGAAACCGCCGAGCAGGAAAAGGAACACGCCGAGCGCTTCTTCAAGTTCCTCGAAGGGGGAATGGTTGAGATCACGGCATCGTATCCCGCAGGCAAGATTGGCTCGACAGCCGACAACCTGGCCGCGGCGGCATCCGGCGAGAACGAAGAATGGACGGAACTCTACCCGGCGTTTGCCGAGATAGCCGAGGAGGAGGGCTTCAAGGCCATTGCAGTGGCTTGGCGAATGATAGCCACAGTGGAAGCGGAGCACGAGCGCCGTTACCGCAAGCTGCTCGATAACCTGCTGAAGGGCGAAGCCTTTCGCAAGCCCGAAGCGATAACATGGCAGTGCCGCAACTGCGGATATGTGCACTCCGGCAAATCCGCGCCGGGCAAATGTCCGGCATGCGAGCATCCGCAGGCTTACTTCGAGCCCAAAAAAGAAAATTACTGATCAACCTTACGGAACTGTTTTGGCGAAAGGAGCGATAACCGTCGCTCCCAAGCCAAAACGGTTTTTTAAATTCCGGTTAACCGCCAATGTAAAACGAAACCATGACGATGCCGATCACGCTTAGCTACTCTCTTGCCGGATACAAGCCGGCCGCGGCATTGTACGTGTCACCCCCCCTGTTTAACATTTCCGGCAAGCGTCATTGCTGTTTCTCTCATTCCACCAGCATCGCTTCTTTGCCGTTTAATAATAGCCCCGTCCGGGAGAATCTGCGACGGGGCTATTATTATATATCCAAATTATATTACGATATTTGCAGGCCGGCAGCCGGAACGGGCGAGGGCAACAGGGGTGTCAGCCCGACTTCGTTCCGGTATTGCCGGCATTACTGTGCAGGCCGCCGCGCCGCCGGTTCTCATTACAGGAGTTCTCAAAAATATTGTCCGGTTGCCGGAAAGTCTCGCAGGGAGACCCGGCATACCGTCCGTCCGCAAAAAAGTATGGTTGAGGCGCTCAAACATCCCGTCTGGTCGCCGGAAAGTATGGTTGAAGCGCTCAGGCATCCCGTCTGGTCGCCCGCAAGTATGGTTGAGGCGCTCAAACATCCCGTCTGGTCGCCCGCAAGTATGGTTGAAGCGCTCAGGCATCCCGTCTGGTCGCCCGCAAGTATGGTTGAAGCGCTCAAGTATACCGTCTGGTCGCCGGAAAGTATGGTTGAAGCGCTCAAACACACCGTCTGGTCGCCCGCAAGTATGGTTGAAGCGCTCAAGCTCCCCGTCTGGTCGCCCGCAAGTATGGTTGAAGCGCTCAAGTATCCCGTCTGGTCGCCAGAAAGTATGGTTGAAGCGCTCAAGCTCCCCGTCTGGTCGCCGGAAAGTATGGTTGAAGCGCTCAAGCTCCCCGTCTGGTCGCCCGCAAGTATGGTTGAGCTCTCAAGGAGACCGTCTTGTCGCCAGCCGCTCTCGTTGAGCCCTAAAAGGATACCGTCGGGCCGCCTGCCGCTATCCCGGAGCCGCGGGGCATCACGTCGGGCCGCCTGCCGCTCTCGCCGGGCCGCAGGGAAAGCCGAAAGGCCGCCGGATATTAACATTAACGACTTAAAGACACCGCCGGGGGACCCGATTATGCCTCTCATGCCTAAAAAACGGCTGTTGGGCGACCCGGCGCCTTCTTTTCTCATATTAGGCGAGAGGCCGGGCGCGCCGCGCAGATCTCCTGCCTCTCAGGGAGGCTGCCTGGCGGCCCGGTTTTATCTAAAAACTTATCGCGGGGCTGGTCCGGCGCCCCGCTTATATCTCCCATATCTTGAGGAGATTGACATGAAGCCGGATGTGTTTATATTTTTATTTGGGCGGACTGCCGGGCGCCCGGCTCCTGTCTCCTTGCGCTCACGGAGATTGAGCTGGCCCCGGCTCCGCTTTTTGTTTTGCCTCCCGCAAACCGTTGGCCCAGCCGGCGGCTTGCGGGAGGCTTTTGTTTATTATGTCGAGATGTGGATTTATGTATTATGGTAAATAATTTTTTAAACATGTATTAAATGAACTAAGTCAATGAAGAAGCTAATCTGTATTATTTTATGCCTGCTTGCATGCTTTACCGAGGCTACGGCCCAAACATCGCGCATTACCGGCAAGGTTATCTCGGCCGACGACGGCGAACCGATTGTCGGCGCCTCTGTGCTGGTAAAAGGAACAGCCGCGGGGGTGATAACCGACGCTAACGGAACCTTCACATTCAACAACCTGCCCGCCGGAGCCCGTACGCTAACCATATCGTATGTGGGAATGGTAACCCGCGAGGTTGCCGCCGCCCCCTCCATAACGGTAGAGCTTAGCGCGTCGACGCAAAACCTCGACGAGGTGATGGTCGTTGCCTACGGAACCGGTAAGAAGTCGACCTTTACCGGATCGGCCGCGGTAGTGAAAAGCGAATCGCTCGACAAGATCAAAACCTCGAATGTAACCCAGGCCTTACAGGGGCAAACTCCGGGTATACAGGTGATCAACAACAGCGGTCAGCCGGGCGACGACGCAACCATAATGATTCGCGGGATAGGATCAATGAACGCCAGCAGCAACCCGCTCTACGTGGTAGACGGCGTGGTGTACGACGGCAACATTAACGCCGTTAGCCCATCCGATATCGAATCCATAACCATCCTTAAAGACGCCTCGGCAACCGCCCTCTACGGATCGCGCGCGGCTAACGGGGTGATTATGATCACCACCAAGAGGGGAGCGTCGGATAAAGGAGCGATAAACTTCAGGCTAAGCCGGGGATACTCGTCGTTAGCCGTTGATATGCCGCGGCAATTAACCCCGGGCGAGTTTACCGAGCTCACATGGCGGGCCATGATGAACGGATACATGGACAATAACCCAACGAAACCGGCCTCCGAAGCCGCCCGGTACGCCACCGACAACCTGGCCAACGAGCTTAAAGTTAACCCTTACAGCATTGCCAAACCGGTAGGCCTCGACGGTAAGATCGACCCCGCGGCAAAGCTGCTTTACTGGGGCGACTGGAGGAACGAGATCCTCGAATCCCGCGCTCGCGAAGAGTATACAATCGACTTTAGCGGAAGGAGCGAGAAGGGCGACTACTTCCTGTCGGGCGGATACGTAAACGACCGCGGAATCTTTACCGCCCAGAAGTTCGAGCGCTTCTCAACCCGCATGAACCTTAATTACGACGTTAAGCCATGGGCGAAGGTTGGCGTTAATACGTCGTTCTCGCATGGCAAGAGGGAGCTGTGGCTCGACGGGAGCACAATATGGTTTCTGCGCACCATCAGCCCAAACTATCCCGTATACGAAGTGAATCCCAAAACCGGCGAGTACATACTCGACGGCCAGGGGCGACGGATATACGACTACGGCCCCAACCGCGCCACCTGGATAGAATGGAATCCGCTGGCCGACGCGGCATATAATCCGTCGCCCCAGAACACAGACAACCTGTCGAGCAGGATGTACGCCGAGATAACATTCACACCCAGCCTTAAGTTCCGTACAAACGTAAGCGTAGACTACTACCTCCAGGCATACGACGGATATACCAGCAGCGAGCACGGCTATGCAGCCGGCTACGGCGGGGAGGCCTACAAGGAACACTACCGCATGATGTCGTACACCATAAATAACCTGCTTACTTACAGTCAAACATTCGGGAAGCACACAGTATCCGCGCTGGCGGGCCAGGAGGCATACTCCACCGAAACAAAATACCTGATGGCCTCCAAGCGGGGATTCCCCTTCGGCGGCCTCACCGAAATCAACTCCGCGGCGGAGATGAACGACATGGGATCGTACACGGATCGCTACCGGCTGCTAAGCTGGCTGAGCCGCATTGAGTACGACTTTGACGATAAATACTACCTGTCGGGCAGCTTCCGTACCGACGGCTCGTCGCGCTTCCATCCCGGCAACCGCTGGGGAGAGTTCTGGTCGGCAGGCGCCTCATGGCGGCTCTCGCAGGAAGAGTTTATCAAGCAATTCACCGTTGTTGACAACCTCAAGATTAAGGCCAGCTACGGAGCCGTGGGCAACGACATGCTCAATACTTACTACGCCTATCAAGGCCTGTATGCCACGGGTATGAACGATTATAACGCCGCCGGCGTGCTGGTAAGCCGCCTGTCTAACGCGGGACTGAAATGGGAGAGTAACATACAGCTCAACGCCGGCATAGAGTTCGGATTCTTTAATCGCATTAACGGAACGCTGGAGTGGTTTAACCGCACGTCGAAAGACTTGCTGTTCCCGATGCCCATGCCACCCTCGACCGGGTTCGGGTCGATTGACCGCAACATAGGCAACGTTAAGAACGCGGGAGTAGAAGGCGAACTCTCGTATACCCCCGTCATGACAAAGAAGCTCCGGTGGACTGTCACTCTCAATGCCACGCATTACAGGAATACCATTGTAAAGCTTCCGCAAGACGAGATGAACAGCGGGGTGTTTAAATGGCGCGAAGGCGAGTCGCGTTACAACTTCTGGGGCGTGGAGTACGCCGGCGTCAACCCGGAGAACGGGAACGACCGCTATTGGCAAAACATATATGAAACCGTAGACGGCGAAAAGGTTCTAAAGGAACGGACGCTAACCGAAGACCTCAACGCCCTTACCAGCGACGACCAGAAGACATATCTCGGCGACGCCATACCAAAGCTGTTCGGAGGCGTTGGCAGCTCCCTGGCATGGAGCGGGATCGACTTCTCGTTCATGCTTTATTACAGCCTGGGCGGCAAACTGTACGACACCGACTACTCGCAGATGATGGCCTACCGCACAGGATACAGCCTCCATCCCGATATGCTAAGCTCGTGGACTCCCGACAACGCAACCTCGCCCCTTCCCCGCCTCTCGCAGGCCAAGGGGAATGTGATGGGATCGTACAGCTCGAAATACGTATTCGATAACAGCTTCGCAAGATTGCGCAACGTTACCCTGGGTTACACCCTCCCGAAGGCCGTAACGGGTAAGGTTCAGATAAACTCGCTGCGCCTGTTCATACAAGCCGACAACCCGCTGACATGGGGCAAAGCCGCCGGACGCAACACCGATCCCGAGCAGTCGATATCGGGGCAGACGTCGAACAGGTTCCCCACCACGAAGTCGGTGTCGTTCGGGCTCCAGTTAAACCTCTAATAACATAATGTATAACCATCAATATAACAACAGGCATGAAAGCTATTAAATATATTATCCTCGTAATGGCCGCAGCTGTCGGCTCGGCATGCAGCGACTTTCTCAACGTTAACCCATCAACGTCGGTGGCCGACAGCGAAGTATTCCAAACCGTAAGCGGAGCCCAGGCGGCGCTCAACGGATGCTACCGCCAGATGGTGGCCTACGGAGCCGGCGGCGCAGACCGTCAGGACGACTACGGCATACCCTCCATCATGCACATATCCGATATGTGCGGCGAAGACATAATAGGCTGGGGAGGATGGTACACCTATGTATACAACTATTGGGGAGAAACACGCGCCGACATATTCCGCTCCTCGCAACTCTGGACATACCACTACCGCCTCATCAACAACGTGAACGGCATCCTGGCCAATATCGAAGGGGCAGACGGCGACTCCGTCGAAAAGCAATACATCAGCGGACAGGCCCTGGCCATGCGAGGATGGGCCTACTTCTCGCTCGCTCGCCTCTTCCAGCAAACATACTCGATAGCCTCCGGCTTACCGGGCGTGCCCATCTACCTTGAGCCCACCAACGATAAGACCGAAGGCCGCCCGCGAGGAACCCTCGCCGACACCTACAAGCAAGCGCTCTCCGACCTCGGCGAGGCTGAGCTCCTCCTCGAGGGATTCAACCGCGGCCCATCGTCGAATATCAACCGCATCGACCGCTTCGTAGTCGAGGGCATACTCGCGCAAGCGTACCAGGCGATGCGGAACTGGCCCAAAGCCGAAGAATATGCCATGCGTCTTGTAGATAAATATCCGCTCACCACCAACGAGCAATACCTTGCCGGCTTTAACGACGAGAACACCCCTTCGTGGATATGGGGCATGCGCCAGACCGAAGATCAAAACATGGGCGATTACTCGCAGTTCGCCATGTGGGGCAACGAAGGCCGGAAGTGTTTCTCCTTCTACGGCTGGTTCCTGTCCGACGACTTTGTCGCCCTCTTTGAAGAAGACGACATAAGGTATCAATTTGAATGGTGGTGGGATCAGATCCACGCATCAAACAAATTTCGCGACAACGCCGATTGCCGCGGCTCCTACTGCTTCATGCGCGCCGAGGAGATGCTGCTCAACGCAGCCGAAGCCAAGGCCCGCCAGGGCAAAGACGCCGAAGCCCGCGACCTCCTCAACAAGCTTCAAGCCATGCGCAACGCCAAGCCCTCAGAGTCGTCGGGTAACGACCTGATAGAAGACATCCTCCTCGAGCGCCGCAAGGAACTCTACGGCGAAGGATACGCCCTGTTCGACATGCTCCGCAATCAGAAACCGCTACTCCGCACCGGTAACCACGCCAACTACAACGGCAGCTTCCAGCTCCCCGCCCGCTCCTGGCGCTTCATATTCCAGCTGCCCCGCAGCGAGATGCTTAACAACAAAGCCCTGGTTGACGGTATATGGCCCAACGGCGACCAGAATCCGTACAGCGGAGTTTTTGAAACGGATGCCTCCTATCATTGACCGATACGCGCGATAAGCCGGCCGCTCCCCCGCCATGAATCCGCAACGGCTGCGGGGTAGCGGAAGCCGACAGGCAGTTATGCCGGCCGGTCGCCCGGAAAAAGAAATGCCTCAAACGATTAATTTGAGGCATTTCCCGTATATATGAATGAGGCAACGACTTAGTCGAGCTTCAAGACGGCGAGGAAGGCTTTTTGCGGGACTTCAACGGTTCCGATTTGCTTCATCCGCTTTTTCCCCTCCTTCTGTTTCTCAAGGAGCTTGCGCTTGCGACTTATATCCCCGCCGTAACACTTAGCCGTTACATCCTTACGAACTGCTTTAACGGTCTCGCGAGCGATAATCTTCGAGCCTATGGCTGCTTGGATAGCGATATCAAATTGCTGCCGGGGGATAAGCTCTTTTAGCTTTTCGCACATCTTGCGCCCGAAGGTAACGCTGTTGTCGACATGCGTGAGAGTAGAGAGCGCGTCGACAGGCTCGCCGTTAAGCAGAATGTCAAGCTTGACGAGCTTGCCTGGGCGGAAGTCGTGCAGATGATAATCGAACGAGGCGTATCCTTTGGAGATACTCTTAAGTTTGTCATAAAAGTCGATCACGATCTCGCCGAGAGGTATGTCGTAAAAAATCTCGACACGGTCGCCCGATATATATTCCTGCTTGAGCAGTATTCCTCGCTTGCCCAGGCAGAGCGTCATTATAGGGCCTATGTAGGCTGTGTTGGTAATCACCGAGGCCCGTATGTAAGGCTCGTCGATGTGGTCGATAAGGGTAGGGTCGGGTAACCCGCCGGGGTTGTGGACCTCCGAGCAGACGCCCTTTTTATCGTAAACTTTATACGAAACGTTAGGCACGGTAGTGATCACCTCCATGCCGAACTCCCTGTCGAGCCGTTCCTGCACGATCTCCATATGAAGCAATCCGAGGAAGCCGCATCGGAATCCGAATCCGAGAGCGGCCGAGCTTTCGGGCTGGAAGGTGAGCGAGGCGTCGTTAAGTTTCAGCTTCTCGAGCGATGACCGCAGGTTCTCAAAGTCTTCGCTGTCGATGGGGTAAACGCCGGCGAATACCATAGGCTTTACTTCCTCGAATCCCGCAATAGCTTCGCGTGCGCCGCCCTTAATATGGGTGATAGTATCGCCGACCCTAACCTCGGCGGATGTTTTAATGCCGGAGATAATGTAGCCCACATCGCCTGTGGAAATCTCGCCGCGCGGCGACATCTCCAGCTTGAGTACGCCCACCTCGTCGGCGTCGTATTCCCTGCCGGTGGCTATGAACTTCACCATATCGCCCTTGCGGATCACTCCGTTCACTACTTTATAGTATGCAATAATCCCGCGGAAAGAGTTGAATACCGAATCAAAGATGAGGCATTGCAGCGGCGCATCCGGATCGCCCTTGGGAGACGGAACCTTTTCAACGATGGTATCAAGGATGCGGAACACGCCCTCGCCTGTTTTACCGCTGGCTCGCAGTATAGTGTCGCGAGAGCATCCGAGGAGCTCTACTATCTGGTCTTCCACCTCGTCGGGCATTGCGCTCGGCAGGTCGATTTTGTTTATAACGGGAATTATTTCGAGGCTATGCTCAATGGCCATGTAAAGGTTCGATATTGTTTGCGCCTGGATGCCTTGCGCGGCGTCGACAATAAGCAAGGCTCCCTCGCAGGCAGCGATAGATCGTGAAACCTCGTAGGAGAAATCGACGTGGCCCGGAGTGTCGATAAGGTTGAGGATGTATTGTTCATTGTTGCAAGTATATTCCATTTGTATAGCATGGCTTTTGATGGTGATTCCTCTTTCTCGTTCGAGTTCCATGTCGTCAAGGATTTGGGCCTGCATGTTATTTGCGTCTATTGTCTTTGTATATTCCAGCAGCCTGTCGGCCAGGGTGCTTTTACCGTGATCAATGTGAGCGATAATACAGAAGTTGCGAATATTTTTCATTGTTACATTGTTTATTAAGTGAACAAATATATGAAGATTAAGTTACGAATTTATAGTTGAGAATGGCCCGGTTGTAAGCCGTCCGGCAGGATTTGGGCGTATCCCGTAAAAAAACCTTCCGCAAAGTAAGCTCTGCGGAAGGTCGTTTTTCTAAAATAATAAAAAATGAAAACTGATGTGACCCGGGTGGGAGTCAAACCCACGACCTTCAGAACCGGAATCTGACGCTCTATTCACTAAGCTACCGGGCCATCGGGTGCAAAAGTAATCATTATTTATTCAAAAAAAATATTTTGCTAACTTTGCCTTCCATAAATCAAACATAAATATAAACACGTAATGAGTTATTTGATCAAACCGGCAGGGTATCACGCTCTACTGAATCTTGCCCAAACCGAGTTAGGCATTAAAGCCATAAAGGATTTCTTTCAGCAGAATCTTTCGGCCGAACTTCGCCTAAGAAGAGTTACAGCTCCGCTTTTTGTAATGAAAGGCACGGGTATAAACGATGACCTTAACGGCATTGAACGCCCTGTTTCATTCCCAATCAAAGATTTGCACGATTCGCAAGCCGAGATTGTTCATTCGCTTGCAAAATGGAAACGCCTCACGCTGGCCGATTATGGCATTGAGGCGGGATACGGTATTTATACCGATATGAATGCTATCCGACCCGACGAATCGCTTGGCAATTTCCATTCGCTTTATGTTGACCAATGGGATTGGGAGCGGGTGATGACCGAGGGAGAGCGTAACCTTGATTTTCTGCGTCTCATAGTGAAGCGAATTTATGCCGCCATGGTGCGCACAGAGTATATGGTGTATGAAATGTTCCCTCAAATCCGCCCCGTGCTTCCTCCGGATATTTACTTTATTCATGCCGAGGAGCTGTTGCAACGCTATCCTTTGCTGTCGGTTAAAGAGCGTGAAGATGCAGTTGCGAAAGAATACGGAGCTGTGTTCATTATCGGTATCGGCAACGAACTCAGCCACGGCGAGAAACACGACGGCCGCGCCCCCGACTACGACGATTGGTCAACCCCGACACCCGAAGGCAAAGGCCTGAACGGCGATATCCTAGTATGGGACGAAGTGGTTAACCACGCTCTTGAGTTCAGCTCGATGGGTATCCGCGTTGATCGCGACACGCTGCTCCGCCAGCTCGCATTGAGCGGAACCGAGAGCCGGAAGGAACTTTATTTTCACCGCCGGTTGCTCAACGGCGAGCTTCCGCAGAGTATCGGAGGAGGAATCGGCCAGAGCCGGCTCTGCATGTTTTATTTGCGGAAGGCTCATATAGGCGAGATCCAGGCCAGCATTTGGCCCGACGATATGCGTAAGGAAGCGGCGGCGGCAGGCATGCACCTTATTTGAACCTTGCGAGCCGACATGCAAATGGATGTCAAGATTGAAGAGGGGTGGAAGGCCCAATTGGCAGATGAGTTTGAGAAGGAATACTTCTATAATCTTATTGCCTTTGTAAAAGATGAATACAGGAAAGGGACGGTTTATCCTCCCGGTCCGGATATTTTTAATGCTTTCCGCCTCTGCCCGTTCAACAACGTGAATGTGGTTATCCTGGGGCAGGATCCGTATCACGAGCCTGGGCAAGCGCACGGACTATGCTTTTCGGTACAAGACGGAACTCCGTTTCCTCCCTCGCTCGATAATATTTTCAAGGAAATTCATAATGATTTGCGCCTCCCGATCCCTTCGAGCGGCAATCTGACCCGCTGGGCCGAGCAAGGCGTTTTGCTGCTTAACGCCACTCTTACCGTTAGGGCCCACCAGGCCGGATCGCATCAAAACAAGGGATGGGAAACGTTTACCGACGCCGTTGTGCGTCGGCTTAGCGAATCAAGCAAGCATATCGTTTATTTGCTATGGGGCGCATACGCTCAGAAGAAAGGAAGCATTATCCCTGCGCGGCAAAATTTAGTGCTGCGTTCAGCTCATCCCTCGCCATTGTCGGCATATAGGGGATTTTTTGGTAACAAACATTTCAGTCAAACGAATGACTATCTTATAGCTTGCGGAAAAAAAGGTATCGAATGGTAGTCATCATTTTTATATGATTCCATTAAAATGAAAAAAACTCTCCTTTCCTGTCTTGCTAAGGCGGCAATAGCTTTAGCGCTATCATGTGCCGGAGATCATCCAAACGAATATTTGCATTTTGCCGAACGATTAATCGATACCCAGCCCGAAAACGCTCTTCTTCTCCTCAACGGAGTAGATCAAACCGAGCTTTCGGCCGAAGAATACGCGCGATGGTGCCTCGCTATGACACAGGCCAAGGATAAAGTGGACGCGTTTCACACTTCCGACACTATTATACGCCACGCCGTTAATTATTTTGAGCGATATCGGGACCCGTGTTGTCTCGCACGGGCGTATTACTACATGGGACGCGTTTCGCAAGAGCTGCAGAACGCGCCGATTGCGCAGGAATACTACCTGAAAGCCATTAACGTTGGAGAGGCTGCTCGCGACACCGTGCAGCTATCTCTCGTATACAACCAGCTCGGAATGCTTTACACTTACCAATATGCCTACGGCGACGCCCAAATCTTCCTCAATAAATCTCTACAATATCTTCAACTCCTGAAAGATACCACCGCTCAAGCTTACGTTTTACGCAACATGGCTCGCAATTATGGGCTTATGGATAGTCTTGACCGGTCGATAGAGTGTTATGAGGAGGCCTTATGCCTTGCGAATACTTTGTCGCGACCATCCATTCTTTCCGAGCTTGGCGATCGCCTAATAGAAATGAAAAGATATGACAGCGCTTACGTTTATCTTCGCGAAGCTGTTGACAGTGCAGATGTTTACGATTATCATACAGCAAGCCTTGTACTTGGACGATATTTTGTTGAAACAAACCGTCCCGATTCCGCAAGAAAATACTTGCTCGACTGTATTTCAAGTCATTCACTTTCAACTCGCCTCGGCACTTACCTTTGCCTCGCCAAACTTGCGCGAGAAAGTCGCCGCTATCAGGACTATGTAGAATATCAGACTCAATACGAACTACTGCGTGATTCGTTTGAAGCAGGCCTGCATATCCAAAAGATAATGCAGATGCAGTCGCTCTACAATTACCAAAAGCACCAGCAGTTAGCCTCCAAAGCCGATAAGCAACGAAACAAGGCTGTGAGAAACATGCTGCTGATTGCTATCAGCGCACTATCCATCACACTTTGCTTTGCAATATATTATGCTAGGATACAAATAAAGCATCGCAATAGCGCTAAGGAGAAGGAAAAAATTTTTAAGCGGTATCATGCTACTGTAGTGGAGCAAACGCGCGCGCAAATCGACGACAATCTTTTTGCAATCAAAGAATTGAATCAAAAAAAAATAGAAGATAAAAAAAACCGGGATGCTATTGACTACGAAATACAACTGCTGGAGCTATCCAACCGTTGGATTCTGAAAAAGCTCGAAGATCAGGATAAAGCCGAAAAGGATTATAACGAGTCCGACCTTTTTTTGCGCATCCGCAACCCCAGGCAACTTAGCAATATAACCCGCGCAGAAGTTGAGCTCATTGTCGATATAATCGACGGACTTTATCCTTCTTTTAGAGCGAACCTTATCAAAGCATTTAATATAACTTCGTCTGAAGACCTTTATATCTGTTATTTCATCAAAATTAAGGTAAGGAAAGCGCACATCGCAAAAATACTTAAGCTTTCGCGGCAGGCTATCAACAATCGTTGCAGGAGATTAGCCTCCGAGACCTTCGGTACTGAAAGCACGCATGCCGTACTTGAACAGGTCATTATGGCCATGTAAGCCGTTTTTTACTTTCATTTCATTTCTGGTCAATCTCTTATCGGTATAATATGAGATACTCTTGTCTACAATATTATGGCGATTAATTTGTAATTAGCATAAAGCGTTGATTATTATTGTCATGTTATCAGTTGTCTATATTTTGCTTAATGCCTTAACTAAACAAAAGATATACCAAAAGCCTCACTAAGTCCCATTGTCTCTTTGTTTTTTGCCGTCAGATAACAAAAGTAGTAACGTTTAAATTTAAAATGTATAATCATGAAAAGATTGGTATTATCTGCAATTTTTTTGGTGGCATTAATGATTGCGCCGACGCTTATGGCTATTGACGCTGCGTATGTACAGGGAACATGGTCACGTAAAGACTATCGTTCATCAAGTCCTGCCGGGCGTTTGGCTGCAATTGAGGCAATGCCGGCTGTTTCGGTAGAAAACGGAGTGATGATGATGTCATTCTCCACGGATCTGTCTGATCTGAAAGTTTCCGTAGCCACATTAAAGGGAGCTATCGTATATGAAACAATGGTATCGGCCGGAAGCGGCATAACCGTTCCGGTACGCCCAGGGTTACAGTCGGGATCCTATGTGTTATTGCTCTCGCATCCCAAAGTTGGGGCAGTCATGGATAAGTTGAATGTACGCTGAGCTTTTTTAGCGCCATTAAATGGCTAATGAGGCCGAAAGAAGAACAATATCTTCTTTCGGCTTTTTGTTTTTTTGTAGAAATAAAATATGGTTAAAATTGCTATTCCGGATGCTAAAGCATCATTTGGGCTATTTAATAATATTGAAAAAAGTCGCGGTAAATGTACGATTTTAGGAGGCCTTTATAGAGTATTAGACCGACTTAATAATAAATACGCCTCCTATAAAACCTAATAGTATGCTCGTTTTATTATTATCGCTTTAAGTGACAACTCAATTTACATTGGTAAATTGAACGGCATTGTATTCTCATAGCTTACTATCTTGTTTATCTTGGAAATAATCCTTATAATAAAATAGAGAATTAACACCATAATATGGTGCATGTTCTGCTTGCATGCAGCTTTACGTTCACAAAGTTCTTAATGCGCTTAGAGGAAATTCATCTCAATTATTCTTGATAAGCCAAGGATAATTGAGGAGAATTCCTCCATTATTTTTGAATTTCAGAAAATGTATGGAATTAATTGCTGCATATAATTCTTTAATATTTACAAGTTGAAATATATTTATAGCAATTATTATTAATAGTAAGTAAACTATTGGATGCTATTATGTAGTCTCTTATTAAATTATAAATATTATTCATTCAAACTAAGCAATAAAGAAACGAGCAATGCGTTATTTTTTTACATCTAATGAAAATACATTCAATGCCTGACGAACAAATAGATTTCCGCTATTTTAAACGCGATTTGAGTTGGTTATCATTCAACTATCGCGTGCTCCTGGAAGCCGAAGACGATTCGCTTCCGATTTATGAGCGCATCAATTTCCTTTCAATTTATTCGTCTAACCTTGAAGAGTTCTACGAAATCAGAGTGGCCGAACATAGAGCTATCATCATGAAACGCCGACTGCCCGACGATCAGGCCGCCGACCCCGCCGAGGAAACCTTGGCCGAAATAACAGCCGAAGTAAATCGCCAGCAGCGCGAGTATTATCGTATATTCTATGAAAAAATACTGCCCGAACTTCGTCGCAAACACATTATCCTATATCAAAACAGTTTGCCGGAACCCTTTCACACAAGCTTTATTCGCGACTTCTTCATCCGAGATGTCTTCCCATTTCTTGCACCGGTTGTAATCAGTCCCGGACAGGTGCGAACCTTCCTTCGCGATCGCCGTCTGTATCTCGTTGTTAGGATGACGGAAAAGGGTGGGAACGCGAGCGGCGAGTTCTGTTATGTGATAATGAAAATACCCTTTGCGAAAGTACCCCGCTTCGTTGAGCTCCCCGATCACGAAGGCAAGTTCTTCATCATGTTTATCGACGACATAATAAGGGCTAACCTCGAATGGCTATTCCCCGGATACGAGATCGACGGATGCTTCAGCATAAAAATATCGAGAGACGCCGATATCTACCTCGACGATCTTACTGAAACCGACATCGTAACCGGCATGCGACGCAAGCTAAGAGAACGAAAAAACGGCAACCCGAGCCGATTCATGTACGATAGCGCCATGCCACAGGATTTCCTCAACTTCGTTTGCCGCGCTTTCGACTTCACTACCGACGACCTCGTTGCCGCCGGACGATACCTGAACCTGCAAGACCTTAAACAACTGCCGCGCCCGTCGGGCGATAATCTGGCGGCAGAGATTCCCAAGCCTATGCGCCTGCCGGCCCTCGACGCCTCGCCCTCCATAATGGAAGCCGTTTGCCGGAGGGATATCTTGCTCCATTTCCCTTACCAGTCGTTTAACTACCTGATTCGGCTACTGAAAGAGGCGGCTACCGATCCAACCGTTGCAGGCATAAAAATCACACAGTACAGAGTGGCCGAGCAATCCGAAGTTATCATCCAGCTAATCGCCGCGTCGCGCAACGGGAAAAACGTAACCGTTCACGTTGAACCTAAAGCCCGATTCGACGAGGAAAACAATATGATAACCGCCGAACAGATGGAAAAAGCCGGCATCCGAATCATTTATAACGGCTCGCGACTCAAAGTTCATGCCAAGCTCGCCCTCGTGACACGACGGAACGCTCCCGGATTGGCATGTATCAGCACCGGCAATTTCAACGAGAAAACGGCCGGAGTATATTCAGACATGGCCCTGCTCACCGCCGATCCCAGCCTCGCCGCCGACGTTGAGCAGGCCTTTGCCTATCTCGAAAACGACCGGCAAACCCTTGCCGAACCGGGGCTGAAAATGCTCCTCGTCACGCAATATAACATGGTTGATCGCCTCCATGAAATGATTGAACGAGAGATGCAGCATGCCGCCCAAGGACGCAAGGCAAAGATCATCCTAAAGATGAACGGCCTTCACGATCGCGATATGATTAACCGGCTCTACTGCGCCGGCATGGCAGGCGTGGAGATCAACCTCATTGTTCGAGGAATATGCTGCCTGATACCCAACATGCCCTTCAGCCCCAATATTCGCATCACCCGGCTGGTCGACATGTTTCTCGAGCACGCCCGGATATGGTATTTCGGTAACGACGGCCAAGATGATCTTTACCTCTCGTCGGCCGACTGGATGCGCCGTAACCTTAACCGCCGGATAGAAGCCGCCGCCCCGATAAACGACCCCGACCTGAAGCGCGAAATTTTGCACATCCTGCACCTCCAGCTTGCCGATAATGTTAAGGCTTGCACGATCAACGCCAATCTTAATAATGTTTTCAAGCCAAAGTCGCAGCCGTATTTGCGCGCGCAGGTCGGTATATACGAATACTTAAAGACCCTGGGGGAGACGCGCAAATAACCCCTTTGCTCCTACATTGCTTATACGTATGCCCGGCCTCCGATACAGGGCAATGCCTTGAACGGCCTGCCGAAAACCGGCCAAACCCCGTTTAACATGTTAAATCCCTTCCCGGAAAAAAATCAGCCCGTTTAATGACTTAGAATGTAAAAACCGAAACGGATTGTTCGATTTTAAGGGCTTAGAAAGTCGAACCCGAAATGGATTGTTCGATTTTAAGGACTTAGAATGTAAAAGCCGAAATGGATTGTTCAATTTTAAGGGCTTAGAATGTCGAAACCGAAATGGATTGTTCAAATTTAAGGACTTAGAATGTCGAAACCGAAACGGATTCGTAAAATTTAAGGACTTAAAAACCTCGAATGGAATTTGTTTCTTAGCATTTAAGCCCTTAAACGGCTTCCCCGAAATCGGCTAATGCCATTTAAGCCCTTAAACGGCCTCTCGGAAATCGGCTAATGCCATTTAAGCCCTTAAACGGCCTCTCGGAAATCGGCTAATGCCATTTAAGTCCTTAAACGGCCTCTCGGAAATCGGCTAATGCCATTTAAGTCCTTAAACGGCCTCTCGGAAATCGGCTAATGCCATTTAAGTCCTTAAACGGCTTCCCTGAAATCGACTAATGCCATTTAAGTCCTTAAACGGCTTCCCCGAAATCGGCTAATGCCATTTAAGTCCTTAAACGGCCTCTCGGAAATGGGATTAGGCAGTTTAACGGCTTGGATAAACCTCTCATAACCTGTATGCCTGGCGAGCCAGGAGCTTCCAGCTGTTGTTTTGCAGCTGCCAGATTAATGTGTTGCCTATCCTTAGGTCGCCAGCAGCGTTGCTCGATATTGTCTTTGCGGTGAAGATATG
>JAITGL010000035.1 GCA_031280645.1 Tannerellaceae bacterium
GCAGGCACCTCTTCGCCCGTCTCGAGGATAACTATATCCCCCACAACTACTTCTTTTTTAGTTATCTGGCAAATATTCCCGTTGCGAATAACCTTCACCAAAGTGTCGTCGTTAACCTTGTTGAGCACTTCAAATTTCTTGTTAGCGCTCACTTCAAAAAGGAAGCCCACAACCGTAGCCAGCAATACCGCGATCAATATCCCCGCAGGCTCAAAAAATACGCTAAAACCCTCGCCCGCAGCAAAAAATTCGTAGCAGGAAACTCCAACCGACAAGGCCAGGGCAACAAGGAGGATGATGATAATAGGGTCGGTGAACTTCTCGAAAAACTGCGCCCAGAGCGATTCCTTTTCAGGCGGCGTCAGAACATTCTCTCCATGCCGCGCGCGGCTTTCAATGACCTGGGCATCCGTAAGGCCCGTGTAGTGATGATGCTTTTGTTCCATTGAAACTATAAGTTTGAATTTAATTATGATTATATATTTGAATTTATTTTGCTATAATTATTGACTGCCGATTTTTTCAGGCCGAACAGCGGCCTTACGAGGCTGTACCTCCTGACGCCGTATTCGTACAGAAGCCAGGTGACGCCGAAGGTTCCGATCGCTATCGCCGCAAATTTGGGCAGGAACCCGCAATTCCAATCCTTAAGATAGTAGCAAAGGATGATAGTAACTGTTTGATGAAGGATATAGAATGGATAAACGGCTTCGCCGGCATACTTCAGCGTCTTGGTTTCCCGGTTCAGATACGCAGCCGCATATCCGATTGCAGCCATGCACCACGACCAAAGGTTAAATACTCTCGCTAACGCTAATATAACATCCTTGTCCGGAAAGGCTCCTGCACCTGTTCGCAAAACAGCAAGCAAGGCAAAGGCCCCCAACCCGGTAATCAGATAAGCGCGCCTGTTGATCAGCGCCGTATTCCAAAAAACATCCTTGAGACCAACAAGCAAAAAGCCGTTAAAAAACAGCGTTGCATAGCGAAGCAAATCATACCAGTCGCCAAGCAGCGCGTGCGTTGACGGGAAATAAGGAGCAAGCAGCAATTCCCATGCAACAAGCGGAACGGTAAACACATATATGCCGAACGTCCGCCCGGCCATCTTCCCCGCAAAACGCATAAACCATCCGTCGTAATGCTTGCGCAGATACAGGAAGGCCGGAAGGAAAGCCATGGAATACAGAAAAAGATAGGGCAGGAACCACAAATGATGCCACGAGGAATTCCCCTCGGGATAGGGCTTCGTAAATATCTGCGCCGGCCAGAACTCAAAGAAGCCGCCGGTAAACGCCCCCTGATCCAATCGCTCAAAATATAATTGAGGAGGAACTACGAAAGCTATTCCCACGGCCAGCGGCACAAGCAATCGCCTTGCCCGCTCAACGGCAAACCGCCCGGAGCTCCGCTTGGAGAGCGCAAAGTACGCGCCCATCCCCGAAATTATAAACAGCAGCGGAAGCCTCCACTGGTTAAGGAAGAGCATCGGATAAATAAGGCTGTTATACGTAACCGGATTTTTGAGATGATACTGCCATGGAACGAAAAACATGCCGGTGTGATAGAGGATAAGCAGGGCGAATACTATTACTCTTAGATGGTCAATGTCGTATCTGCGCATCGTTACGGCTATTATGAGATCATATTCCCACTAAGCTCCGCAGCGCCCCCAAGTTGCGGCGATACGCCGGGAACTTAAAGTACTCGTTGCCGATGGCATTACAGTACAGGTCGGCTATAAACTCCCAGCTTTGACCTGCCGTAAAGCTATCGAAGCTATCGGGATCGGTATTGAGGATGTACTTCACAACGCGGGTGTTAAAGCCAAAGGTTTCGTTTCTTATAATGCTGCTAATATCGCTTAAGCTCTTAACAAAGGCATAGTTCAGCATGTTTTCGATCATGGGCGGAATATCGCGGTTCATAAGCTCGGCAAAGTAAAGCATGAAGCAATGGTTGGTCATATTGTATTTGTCGAGCAGATTCATGATCACCCGTTCGTGCGTTCCGGTTATTTTAATGTCGTCGATAAGGATAAGTATTTTGCCCTCGGTAAAGCCCTTGTCGATATAGAACTCATCGCCGCATATAAGGCTGTAACGCTGCTCGGCCGTCATTTGCCCGTAGTCGTCGCGATAGGATACGGTGCGATAAATCCTGGTTTCTTCTACCACCGGAAAGTTGTTTTCAAACAGCCAGAGGTTAAGCCTGTCGGCAAAATATCTGCACATGTGGAACGATGCCGTAGGAATATGCGAATATGCGCTGGGCAGGATAACCACAGGCTCGCCGCCGTACTGCTTCGCAAAGCAGCCCGATATGAAGGCCTCGGCCAAAGCGTAGCCATACCTGCGGGCAATGTTCATTGCCCCGTGCTTAAACTTTGAATACTCTTCGGGAATAAAGCCCGGCTCGCCGGCCGAATGAATTTCATGCAGCGAGAAATGCGAGAGTTTACGCATACAATGCTTGTTTGATGTCGTCAATAGTATAATATTGGTTTGCAACCGCCATAGCTTTTAATCCGCAGCGGAGAGCTCCATGGTAATCGGCCTTTAAGTTGTCGCCAACGTGAAGTATCTGCGCCTCCGGTATGCCCGCCTCCCTGCTGATATGACCGAAAAAGGCCGGCGAAGGCTTTGAAACGCCTACCTCGTCGGAGAAAATCATGAAGGAAAAGTATTTTGCAACGTCCATAACCTCGATCGTCAGGCGCATCGCAGGCCCTTCTATATAGCCGGTATTGCTGCCTATGTTGAGCGATATTCCCTCGTTGTGCAAGCCGGAAAGGACAGCCGGTACGTTGCGGTGTAGAAACAATGGAGGAGTATCTGCAAATAAGCGATTCGACTCGTTGAAAAGGTACTCTGACGCCTCCGGCGATCCTGCGCCGGGCTTTATCTTTTCCAGAACCTTGTGATACATATACCTGGCCGGGGCTTTCCTGCCCGTCATCTCGTTGTAGCGGTCAAACGCTAAGTCTTGCTCGATCACTACCGATTGTATTTGCAGGCATTCCGATTGGGGCAAGTTGCACATGCGGGCAATCGCCTCCGCCCTCTTGATCTTAAACGCCGGATTGGGGCGGATTAGCGTCATCCATAAGTCGAACGATACATGACGCCTCATATATTCTTAACCAGCTGGATAATCATCAACCTTCCCCCCTCCTCTTTTGAAAGAAGGATCTGCTTGCCGTCGGTAAGCTCCACGGCCTGGCCGATCGGGATCTGCTTTCGCTCCGTTTTATCCTCAAGGTCGCGCAGGCGCTGGTTAACCAGAAGCCATTTGTTTTGGTGGAACACAAAGTAGCCCACAGGCTTTTTCTGCTCGCCGGTAAGCTTCTCGTTGGGAGCAAGGTTTCGATTCGCGTGCCAGGGGTACAGGTACTGGTTGTTGTACGCCATGAGCCGGTAATCGTCGGGGGTGAACGAGCCGGCGCGGCGCGACGAATACAGGTTTATTACGGGAAGTACGCCCTTGTATTCGGTTCCGCAAAACGGGCAGCGGGGCCTTACGCTGTTGTCGAAAACAAACCATTTATGCCAGCACGAGGGGTTGGAGCAAGGCTGCATCAAGTCAACCGTTTTCAGCAGCGCCTCCTCCCATTCGCCCGCCGTTGGCCGTTGCGAGGGATTATGGAGGTTGTCTATCAAAGCGCGGTCGAACAGTTTCTTAAGGTAGGGGCCGCACACGGTGTAGGGAATCTTGTCGGGATCGCTCTGCGGAAGTTGCGACGGCTGAAGCGAGGCCAGCCTCACGCGGTTGGAGGCGTCGGAAGGATGCTCGATAAAGAGCGCGCCGGAGCCCATCGAAAGCTCTTCGTCGGTTTGAGCGTCTTTGTCGTCGTGCACCTTGCGGCCCCTCAGCGGGTGGCGGTACAGGAGATACATATATGTGAGAGTGGCCAGGGCGTGCCGGTCGGTTGCTATGCTGGGCAGCTTGCGGGCCGGGTCGTGGAGGTCGAGGCGCTGGGTGGCAATCACCTCCGGGGCGATAAAGTCGGGCGTGCCCATCACTTCAGGCGGATACTTGCCCGGAACAACAAGGCCGTCGAGGTCGATCACAGCCGCTTTGCCCTCGGTGGGGTCTACCAGCACGTTCTTGTACGAAAGGTCGGAGTGCGCCAGGCCGGCGGCATGCAGCCTCCGTACCGCCCGGCTTATCCGGATGCAGATCTGGAAATACTTAAACCAGTCGCCCCGCTCGGCGGGATCGAGAAACGTGTTTTGATTTTTGGCCGACGCAAACCATCGCCCCTCTTTCTCGCGTCCTTTAATGCCGAGGCAATCGCCGTTTTTTGATCCTATGCCAAAGAAAAAGTTCTTTTGGTAAGCCGGGCAAACAATACCGAGCTTGCCTTTGTATTCAACAAGCTTGTCGGGCCAGCAGTAAAGGTCGCGCCAGTAATCGCCCCCGGGCTGGTTAAATATTTTATCCTTATAGGAATGGGTGATATTTTCCAGCCGGTCTTTACTGTTGCTGTCCTGCGGTTTTTTGAAGAAGGCCACAACGTATGATTTATCGGGACTGAAATACACGTCTTTCATTGTTCCCGAGCCTATTATCTCGTCGATAAATGCAATCGGCGTTCCGTCGGTTGCCGTAAGTCTTACAATATTTGCCATTTTCGGATTATTATAATGTTATTGCTTGCGCCTGTTTCCCGTACGCCCCTCCTCGAAACGCGCCCTGACCAAAAGCTCTGCTCCACCCCGGCGTCAACCTCGGAAAACCCCATTTTTTTTCCGGGAAAGAAATGTTGTTCGACAAAAGCTTCCCTGAATTTCCGTGAAGGAATCTTGGTCCTCGGAAAGCTTCCCTGAATTTCCGTGAAGGAATCTTAGTCCTCGGAAAGTTTCCCGAGATTTCCGGCAAGCTTTCCGAGGTTGCATACGCCTTGCCGGTTTAGCCGGCCGGAGGTTAAAGAGCGTTGTGCGGGAGGCGTTTATCATTTAAAACAAGATAGCGATGGTTCGGTCGTCGTGATTGCCTTTCGACCAGAAGTCGAGCCACCGGAGCAATTGCGAGGCCGCGGCTTGGTTGTTGTCGGTAAAGTCAACGCTTGCGTTGTCTTCGTTTTGTCCGTTGAGGTCGTCCCACAAGGCGTTCCATTTTTCAATTCGCTTGAGGTTGGCGTCGGTTTCAAACTTGGGGTCGGTAACGCCGTCGGTCATAAGGATGAGGGCGGTAAATTCGGGAACGATGTCGATGCGCAGGCGCCGGTACAGCTCGTTGGCTTCCATTATTTCGGGCATGGTGAGGAATCGGGTTTGCCCGGCAAATTCGCCGCCGTCGGGTTCTCCCAGCACGTTGAGGTATTGGGTTTCGCGGCAGTAGATGCCCATGCCTCCGTCGCCCACCCAGAATGATCCTACAAACCATCCGAAGCTGAATTTGCGGCAAATGGCTGCTAAGAGCGTTGTTGCAAATTCCTTTACGGGATATCCTTTGGCTTGTGCTTCCTGCTTGATGGCTTTCACGGCGTTAAAGGCGGCCATGCCGAGTATGGAGTAGAGGATGTCGCCGGCGGCTTTTTTGTTTTCTTCCGAAGGGTTTTGATGAAATACGGCAATGGCTTGCTCGAACGCTTCTCGCCTGAGGGCGAGCTGCGCGTTACATTCTTCGATTATTGTTCGGCAGGCTATTTCCGATCCTTTGCGCGAGTATTTGGCCGATCCGGCTCCGTCGGCCACTACCATCGCGTACCATTCGTTGCTGTAATGCAGGGCAAAGTGGTCGTCTCGCGGCCGGCCTTCCTGTGCGTGCGACCGTCCTCGCCGGCTTGCGGCCGCCATGTCTTTCCTGGCCGATCCTTCGGCGTCGATCATCATGAATTGCTCGGCGGAGTCGTCTTTGTAGTATTCGATGTTGCGCGGGGTCTCGATTGGTATCCAGAGCGATCGGGGGTCGGGATTGATGATGAGGGTTATTTTCTTCGACGAGTATTCCTGTTTCCCCGACCGTCGGTATATCATCGTGACGGGAAATTCGCCGGCGGCAAGCGGGATGCCGGATATGAGGCAGGTTACGGGGTCGTATCTGAATCCTGCCCGGTCGAGGCCGGCAAAGCGTATGTCGTATATGTTTGAGTGGTGGGTGATGGGGCTGCAGTCGGCCGCGTACGGTTGCTGCGCTTTCCCGTTGGGGAGGAATATTTGTCCGTCGCGAACCATTATTTTGCCTGTTAGCGGAGCGTGCATCGGCGGCAGGGCTTTCGGTATCGGGGGCGTTGCGGCTGGCGGCGGCGTTTTGTCAAGATACTCATCCCAGGCTTCTATCACGGCCTGTACGATTTCTTTTTTGTGCGAGCTGAGGAAGGTTTCTATTATGTCTTCTTTTTTGTTTTCAAAGGCTTCCAACTGTTCGGGTTCGGCTATGAGCTTTGCGGCAACGTCGGGCCACAGGTTGTTCCATGAATCGTTCATGCTGTTTTATCCTTGTGTTCGGTTAATGTCGATATTGTCTCCGCCGGAGCTGTATTGGGCTTTGCCTCCGCACCATGGGCAGGTACTCATTTTTTCGGTTCCCACGCAATGTATCTTGCCGCACGATCCGTCGAAGGCAACGCCGTATGGATTGCCGCAGCACGGGCATGGCGGGAATCCTGCGAGCTTTTCGGTACTTACCTTGAGACTTACCGATTGCTCGTCGGCGAGTTCAAAGTATGTGTCGTTTATTTTGTAGGCTCCCACGAGGCGGTAGTTCATGCCTATGTCGCCGCGATCGTCTTCAAAAACATGTTTTTTGTATTTAACGAGATAAGCCTGCTTTGTTTGCTGGCATTTGCCGAGGAGTACTATGAAGGGGTCGGCGTCGGCCGGCTTGGCGCCGGCTTTTGAGAGGTCGATTTTTGATATGGCGTCGCCGTCGGATGCGGCGAGTTCTATTCCGTCGGGATTACGTTCAACGGCTTTGCTGCTTGTTTGTATGGAGCTTGTAACCCATTTGAAAAAGGCTTTATAGGATTCGGCGTCGGCATTCTTGAACAGGAGTACGTTGCTTGTAAGTTCGCCGAGTACTCGGCTGTCGGTATTATCGCCGAAGGATATTGCCACGAGGTTGGCTTTCCGCTGCCAATTCTTTTTCCACTCGGCAATGGCGGCCTGCAAGTCGGATGGTTTGTCGGTCGGGACTCCGTCGGTAAACAGGAATACTATTGGTTTCCAGTCGCCTTTTTGCTCGCAGGTTGTAGGCTCCAGGTTTTTCCGAAGCTCGTACATAAGATGGCCCAGCCCATTGCTAAGCGAGGTTCCGCTGCCGATAGGGAACTTTGGGGGATAAAAGCTTGCCACCTCCTGGAGCGGGGTAAGCGTTTTCGGCTGTCCGGCAAAGGCAATTACCGATACCCAAACGGTTTCGAGTGCGTAGGGATCTTTGCGCAGCTCGCGGATAATGGAGGCCATTCCGTCTTGAACGTACTCTATGGGTTCGCCCGCCATAGATTCGGAAACATCAATCAGGAAGTATACGGGTAAACGTCTCATAATATTTAAAGGGGAAAAATAAGATTCAGATTATTGTAAGAACTTCGGGCGGCGGAGGGGGCAACGGGGCTTCGCCAATTGCGCCCAAGCTGCGGTTGCTAACTCCCACAGAGTCGGAAACCCATTTAAAAAACTTGCGGAAAGTTGCGCCGTCGGCGGTATCGAGTTGTACAACCGTGTCGGCAAATAGCTTTACGTTGTCGGGCTGGAGCTTGTTGCCCACCAAGCATGCAATGATGCTTGCAAAGCTCCTGCGCTTCACTTCCGGAACCGTTTGCATGAAAAGTTGCTGATCTGAAGCTCTGCCGTCGCATAATACGTAGAGCAGAGGCATCCAGTCGCCCTTTTCCTCATTCGATCCGAACTTCACTTCTTGATCAACCTTTTTGCAAACATATTCGAGAGCCTCGCCCAGATGAGTTCCTCCCGCAACCGGTTGGGCTATGGGAGGAATCTGTATCTGTTCGAGCGATGTGAGCGGTAAAAGCTGCTGTGGCGAGCGGCTGAAAGCGATCATACTTATGTGCACCGATTCGAGTGCGAAGGGATCCTGCCTCCAGGCCGCCGTCATGGTTTCGAGCCCTACCTTTATGGCTTCAACAGGTTCGCCGCGCATTGCGCCCGAGGTTTGGATCAGTATGTAAACAGGTAGCCGTCGCATGTTGTTATACTACCAGATTAACTTCGGGCGGCGGAGGCGGCAATTCGCTCGGCCCTCCGAGGTCGGACCCGCTATCAACCTTACGGCTTCCGGCACTTACCGACGAAGAAATCCATTTAAAGAAGGCCGATATCGACTTGCTGTCGGCTGTTGCCAACTCCACCACAATCTCGGAGATTTTCTTTAGCGTATCTGTTTTTGCAGCGGGCCCTGCGGCGCATGTAATGACAACGCCCGTTTTTCTTTTCTGCAATTCCTTCAAGCCCTTTTCCCAATCGTCGGTAGGGCCTCCGTCGGTCATGATGAATACGAGCGGCTTCCAGTCGCCTTTAATCTCCTGAGAGCTTTTTGTAACCTCGGTATCAATCTTTGAGGCAAGTAGGGATAGAGCCTCGCCCATGGCGGTTGCTCCAGATGCTTTAATTTCCGGCGCCTGAAATGCGGTGAGCTCGGTTAGGGGTATCACCTGCTTGGCTGAGCTGTCGAAAGTTATTACGCTCAAATAAGCTGTTTCAAGCGCATAAGGATCTTTCCTTAAAGAAGCGATAAGCTCTTGCATGCCATTTTTAACGGCCTCAATAGGTTCGCCGAGCATTGAGCCGGATGTATCGAGCAGCAAGTAAACGGGTAGTCGTCTCATGATGATTAAAGGTATTTGCGGGTAACGGAGTCAAGCGTTCCTTTCAGATCCTTGTCGGAAGTGGCTTCGCCGATAGCGTTGAACCGCCATTCGCCATCGCGCTTGTAGAACACGCCCATCACCATCGACACGCTGCCGGCAAAGGTGGCGTCGTTGGCAATATCATAGGTTGCAAACACTTCGTTCACCCTTGTAGGCGTTCCTTCGTAGATGCGGATTGATGCGAACGGGATTGTTTTGAAATCATGGCCGCGGAAGCTGTTCAGAACGAAAGCTATTTTCGACACTCCGCCTGGGAGGTTACCCAGGTCGACTGTTATCACCTCGTTATCAAGGCCGTCGTCGCCGCCCATATCTCCCGTCAGGTCGTCGCCGCTGTGTCGTATGGAGTTGTTGTTGGAGCGAAGGTTGCCGAAGTAAACCACTTCGAGCAGGTTGTTGTTTTCGTCGAATGTAGCGCAGCTTGCGTCGAGGTCAACGGCCTCCATTTTCTTACGTCCGAAGAAATCTTTCTTCTCAATAGCTCCCCAGTTTACGCCAACGCAAATGCTTTGCAGCTTCTTGCCGCCGTTTTTCTCCAGATTAATCCTCTGGCCTTTTTCTAATTTAATTGCCATACTATTTATACGTATTTACTTAAGAAATATTCCAACCCGCCTTTATATCCGATGCCCATAGCTTCAAACTTCCATGCGCCGTCTTTTTTATAGAGGCGGCCAAACTCAACGGCGGTTTCAATCGAAAAGTCTTCTTCCAGCTCATACTTGGCGATTACATCTCCCTTTTCCGTATCATAAATGCGTATAAAAGAGTTCCTCACCTGCCCGAAGTTTTGGCGTCGGGCCTCATATTCGTGGATGGTTACGGTAAATACGATCGACTCTATGCGCGGATCGATCTTGGTAAGATCAACCGTAAGCGTTTCGTCGTCGCCGTCGCTACTTCCGCCGGTGGTATCATCGCCCGACGATTGCACCGCGCCGTCGGGCGATGTAGGATTGTTATAGAACACGAAAAACTCGTCTTGCGGCGTTTTGCCGTTAGCTCCAAGCAGAAACGCCGAAGCGTCGAGGTCGAAAGCGTCTCCTGATCCCTGATTCGGATCCCAGCCCAACCCGAGGCTCACTTTAGACAGCCCAATTCCGATGCGCTGTCCTTTAACTAATTTTTGAAGATCAATGGCCATTGTGAAATGATTTAAATTGTTAGTACTCCAAACTGAAAAATCGTTTTATATTATATATTATATATTATAATAACCGATATACATAAGCTGTTTAAGGCAAAGATAAAGACTTTTCAAAGATACAAGCCGCATCCATACTTCGTTTGATATATTTAACGAAATTCATATACAGCGGTTGAGCGTTATATGTGATGTTTTCGAGAGGGCGGCTTCGGTAGCGAGGGAATTGAAGGAAGGGGCCTATTAGAGGATGAAATACATTCGGATGGTTTGTTGCGAGTTGGAGTTGGACTCGGACTTGCCAAGACATTGGATACACAATCATTTCATACCGCTCTGCAACGTCAAGGCAAGCGCAGCCCGACCGGAGCACGCTCAATAGCTTGCAAATGCGTATCTTTATATTATAAAACTATTTAACATGGAAATAATTTCAGATTTCTTAAATGAGAAATACCCTATGCTGGCTCTTATAGCCGTTACGGGATATATAGTCTACAAGCTTGCTATGTACCACAACCCCATAAAGGAAACAAAGAATACCGTAGTTAAGCATACCGATCAACTCGACCATCTTAACAAGACAGTTGATAAATACACGGTGCAACTCGACAAAATCATTGATACCCTTAATCACATATCCGATTTGATAATGGGCAAAGATCATAATGGAAGGTTGGATGAAAGGTATAGTCTTGCCGAGCTTACCCAAGCCGGGGTTGAATTGCTGGAGGTATCCGGAGGGAAGAAATGTGTTGATGAAAACATCAAGCTCTTTCCAAAATGACTCTTGCCGGCGAGGATATAGAAATCAACTGGAGATCCGTATCGTTTGTAATGTCTCTCTATCTTAGGCATCAATATATCGAACGCCATTCGGGAATTATCCCGGAGGCTTACAAGACGCAATAAAACCAATGGGATTCATCCTCTTCCCCGGACCATCCGCCTCATCTGCAACTAACCGCTTATGCGCATCCTTCTCTCCCTCCTCCTGTTGCTCGGCTCCCTCCTTGCGATAGCCGATAACAATTCCGATTATGCAATGTTTGAGAACATCCTCCTTAGCCAGGAGGCGCTTACCGTGCGATGCTTCATACAGGACCGACAGGGAGTGATATGGGCCGGAAGCGACAAGGGGATGTTCTTGTTCGACGGATACAATGCGCGGCCTCACTTTGATTATGGCGACAGCCTTAGTATCCCTGTTAACTGCGCCGTTCCGTATGGCGGCGACAGCTTGCTGCTCGGTACGCAGAATGGGATCATTGTGTACAATTGTCGCCGCGACGAGTACGAAACGTTTCCGCTTAGGCTGTCTTCAGAGGTTCAGGCTCTCGACCTGGAGGGCGATCTGCTCTGGATTGGGTCGATGGCGGGGTTGTTCAGGTATTATGAGCAGTGGGAGCTTGGAGAGGATTATGATGAGCGTTGATCCGTCGAGGCTGGCGGAGATGGTTTATTCGCTTATTGCAGATAGTGCGGGCAGGTGCGTTTATGTTGGTTCGCATATCGGCTTCGGGAGGTATCTTACAGACGAGAGGAGGTTTGAGTTTATCATTCCCGAATCGGAGGGAGGATGCGGGCGTTACTTTGTTAATTCTCTCTTGAAGGATGAGCGGAGGAAGTGTATATGGGTAGGCACGGGCAATTATCTTTATAAACCTGAGTTCGACGCAATTAATTTACCAAATTTAACAGAAAGTTCTGTGCGGAAATGGCACACAAATTTAGCTCAGGATTTATTTGAGGATAATATTCTTTGTAATAGCTATTTATGA
>JAITGL010000042.1 GCA_031280645.1 Tannerellaceae bacterium
GCTTTTGCGCAAGATGTTACAATGGACGAAATGATTGAGCACTGCGCTCAGTTTGTTGAGGAATTTAATAAGGATTCAGGGCAAAACTTCACACGAGAGGAGGCAATTGCTCAGATGAAAGCCTATTTTCCGAGCCTGAAACGATGGCAAACTCCTAAAGTATAGAGTATAGACTGCAACAAAATAACGGGGCGAATCGTTAGCAGCCTTTGCCCCATCATCGCCCCGAAGCCCTCTCCATCCTAATCCTCCACTCCGAAGGATACAAATTATTAAACCGATCCCCCAACTGCTTACCAAAACCAAGAGCCAACCCGTCGCAAGTTAACAACGCATACCCTGCCTGACATTCCAGTTTAATCGAATCTTTACGCAGATAAGAAATTGCAGTATCATTATCAACCTCAACGTTTGGGAAGGCCTCGCGATTGAGATGCACGCTCATTGCCAGCGGATGCAGCGGAATAACTGTCTTACCCTTAACCTCCCCAACGCAAAGACCGGCCGAATAAACCCTGAGATGATTTGCGAGAAAGGCAAAGTCGGCAGCGTTAATATGCCTAACGGCTTTCACTATGTTATCCCTGACTTCAAGCTCGAAAGATTCGGGATTGATTAGCCGGGCAGTAACGTCGGGCGGAGCGGAAGCTTTGCGCTTTTCACGCTTCACGTTAATCCGGCGAGGCGATTCCAACCCCAACTTACGCAGCACAGCCATGAAAAAACCCTCCCCCTTGGTTCGGTGAGGAAAAAAACGATATACAGGGAAGTCGTAACGTAAATTACCTGCAACGCCCCAGCTTGCCTCAAGCGGAACCGGCAACGCCTCGGCCCCCATTCCGGCGATGAAGCGAACGTTCTCCTCATTCTCCTCAGAGTTGAAAGTACATGTGCTGTAAATAAAAAGGCCGCCGGGCCGCAGAGCGTTCCATACGTCGGCAACGATCCTGCGCTGGCGGGAGGCGCAGAGGCGAACGGCGTCGGGGCTCCACAAATCAACGCTCCGAGGGTCTTTCCTGAACATTCCCTCGCCAGAGCAAGGCATGTCGGCCACAATAATGTCGAAAAAATGCTCCAAGCGGCCAAGATCGGCCGGATCGTTATTGCAAACAATAGCGCCGGGGTTTCCCCACTTTACTATATTCTCCGCCAAGACTCCTACGCGGTTGCGAATGGCCTCGTTGCAAACCAAAAGACTCCCCTCCGGAAGACAATCGCTCAAAAGGGTTGACTTTCCGCCCGGCGCCGCACAAAGGTCGAGGCATCTTACCGGCCCTTCAACCAAGGCCTCCACCGCCCTGCCTACAAACATCGACGCAGCCTCTTGAACATAATACGCCCCGGCATGAAACGGCGGATGGAATGTAAACGCCATACGCTTCGGCAGGTAATATCCGGCGGGATGCCACGGCACAGGCTCTCCTTCAGGCGGCGTTGCACCTTTTCGGACGTTCATCCTCAAGCTTGTTGGAGGAGTTTCATGCAGGGCGGCCTCCAAGGCTTCGTATTCGGGGCCTATCAAGGCTTTCATGTTTGCTGTAAATCGACTGGGAATTTTCATGGGGCAAAAATATGAATTGGCGGCGGCTTTAGAAGCTTTTGAAAGTCGAAAATCCGAGGCTAAACTCACATGGGTTTGGAAGGATAATTCATCCGATAAATAAAAAGCGTAGTTGTTTTTTTAAGGGCTGAGGCCTCGGCAAACAAAAACGTAGTTGGGTTGGGCTGAATTGAGGCTTCGGCAAACAAAAACATAGTTGGGTTGGGCTCGATTGAGGCCTCGGCAGACAAAAACATAGTTGGGTTGGGCTGAATTGAGGCTTCGGCAAACAAAAAACGTAGTTGGGTTGGATTGGATTGAGGCTCCGGCAAACAAAAACGTAGTTGGGTTGGCCTCGATGAGCGCCGATTCAAACCAAAACAACTACGTTTTCCGTTAAAATTGACATTCCCAAACAAAAAACAGGTACGTTTTACCTGAAATGTTCGCTAATCCAACCCAAACCAACTACGTTTTCCATGAAAAATGCTGTTTTCAAACAAAAAACAACTATGTTTTCGATTGAATACCGGCGCAATGAGGCCAACCCAACTATGTTTTTGTTTGCCGGAGGTTCCATTCAAGCCGAAACGTAGTTGGGTTGGCCTCATTGCGCCGGGAGGGCATCTTATACACAAAAAAGATAGCCTTTTTTGACTACCTTTGCGCCTCATTTTAATAATACATTATATATAATATGATAACGACAGACCAGCTACGTGAAGTGTTGGAGCGCAAGCAGGCGCTGAGGGGGTATCTTTGACATCGACGGGAAAAAGATACGCCTCGAAGAAGAAGAATTAAGAACCCACGACCCTTCCTTTTGGGAAGACCAAAAGCGGGCTGAAGCCCAAATGAAGATTGTTAAAGACCTCAAGAAGTGGCTCGAACTATACAACGAGGTGCACGCCGCCGTTGAGGAACTTGAACTTGCCTACGAATACTCGCGCGAGGGCATAGCCTCCGAAGACGAGGTTGACGCCGCCTGGAACCGGGCCCGGTCGCTTACCGAGAATCTTGAGTTTCGGAATATGCTCCGCCAGGAGGCCGACCAAATGAGTTGCGTTCTGAAAATAAACTCCGGCGCGGGCGGAACCGAAAGCCAGGATTGGTCCTCGATGCTGATGAGGATGTATATCCGGTGGGCGGAAACCAATAATTATAAACTTACAGTAGTAAACCTTCAGGATGGCGACGAGGCCGGCATTAAAACGGTTACGATGCAGATCGAGGGCGACTATGCCTACGGGTACCTGAAGGGCGAAAACGGCGTACACCGCCTGGTTCGCGTCTCGCCCTACAACGCTCAGGGTAAGAGGATGACCTCGTTCGCTTCGGTGTTTGTAACCCCGCTTGTAGACGACGATATTGACATCGAAATCAATCCGGCCGATTATACATGGGATACCTTCCGCTCGGGCGGCGCCGGCGGCCAGAATGTAAACAAGGTGGAAACCGGCGTGCGACTTCGCTATAATTATAAGGACCCGGATACCGGCGAAGTGCGCGAACTCCTTATCGAGAACACCGAGAGCCGCTCGCAGCTCAACAACCGCGAAAACGCCATGAGGCTGCTTCGCTCCATGCTATACGACTTCGCCCTGCAAAGGCGTATGGCCGAGCGGCAGAAGGTTGAGGCCGGCAAGAAAAAAATTGAGTGGGGTTCGCAAATCCGCAGCTACGTATTCGACGATCGCCGCGTGAAAGATCATCGTACCAATTATCAAACATCCGACGTCGGCGGAGTAATGGACGGCAAGATCGACGGCTTCATTAAAGCTTACCTTATGGAGTTTGCCGGCAGCGGCGAACAGATGTTATGAGGAAACCGCCGGGCGTTTTTCAAGCCGTACTCTCCCTGTTTCTGCTTACTATCCTCTTCGAGGGATGCAATAAGGAGGAGGGTAGCGACGTAGCCCTCCGCCACCTTATCGACCATATGGCGCCCAATGCCGAAATGTTCCGCTGGCAGGCTAATCCGTGGCAGGCCGGAGCCGTTTGGGGCTCTATCAAGGCCGGCAAAACCCCGTCGGTATTGTTCGACGGCACAGGGCCTGGAGCGATAACCCGTATCAAGCTCTCGGCCGTTGACAGGAGTGGAACCATTAAATTCTTTTTCGACGGATCAACATCGGCCGACATAGAGATACCCGCTTTTAGCTCTGCCGCGCCCAACACGCCCGAAGGCTTTGCCGACTCCGAGGCCGCCTCCTGGTTCCCGATACCGTACGCCATCGGTTGCCGCATAGTTTACGAGCCCGCCGACGCAGAATCGGCCGACACCACCCGCTCCTATCAAATAGACTACCGAACATATCCTTCGCGCGTTATCGTAGAAACGTTCACGGCCCGAGCCTTGGCATCGTTGCGCAAGAAAACCGCCGCCGTAGGACAATTACTCGTCAAGCCCGAAAGCCGCAGCGATACTCAACGCATCGAAGGCGTAAAGGTTTTGGCTCCCGGCGACCCTCTGGTGGCGCGCCTGCCTATGGGCGCCTATGTTGTTAACGAGCTTAGCGTGCGCATTACTCCGCTCGCGGGCGTTTACGACCAAACGATGCGCGACATAGTTATGCAAACCATATTCGACGGTCTGCAAACGATGCGCATACCCTTGTCTGACTTCTCCGGCGGCGGCATGGGATCGCGCCCGGTTAAAACCGCCATGCTCACGGCCGACGGCAACGGCTGCATAGTAAGTCGCTGGCCTATGCCCTACCGCGAGGAAGCAAAACTTGCCTTTATCAACGAAGGAACGGGCCGCGCCAGGGTAAGCTACTCGATAAAGCTTTCGCCCGTAACCTGGAACGACGGCCGCACCCTGTATTTCCACGCCTCCTGGCGCGAAGCGATGCGATCGGCAAACGATTCGGTAATCATCGACATCAACGGAGGCAAAGGCATATACAAAGGCGGCGCCCTTACATTATATAATCACGGCCCCGGCTCCGATTGGCTAAGCGATACCGAAATCGAGGTTATAACCGACGGCGTTCATCTATTCGCCGTGAAGGGGCTTGACGATTACTATAATATTCCCGCCGCCGCCGTGGCCGATATGCAGAGCCCGTTCGGAGGGATGGTTCGGATGGGGAGGAAGAATACCGGCGGATATAATTCATTGCTCCGTTTGCGGCTTATAGATGATATTCTGTTTACAAACAGCCTCAAGATATCTTTCCGCAAGCCGTGGCCTGATATTGATTATGCCGCCGTGGCCTACTGGTATGGCGATCATAAGGCGAGGGCGTTTAACTCGGTGGCTCCGGTTTCGCGTTCAAGGGTTTTATTAGCTGAACCGGGAGCCGACTAATTGGAAACAGAGTGGAAACAATAGCTTGAACGGCGGCCGGATGCCGTTTGATGAAAAAAAAATTATCTTTGGCCCGTTCATATCAAAAACATGCAAACAGATGGAAAAAGCAAGCAGAATTGAAAGTATACTCTCGGATATAAGCGAACTTAAAAAGCTACTCGGCGAAATGCGCGGCATGGAGGTTTATCCCATTGCATGCTTTAGCAAATGTTTCGACTTGGCGTATCATCTACTGAAAGACCTCCATATCCTTGAAGGCGAACAAATAGAATCGCTTCACCGCCAGATGGAGGAATACCGGAGGATGATCGACTCTGTTCCGCCTCCTCAGCCCTTGCCTGCCGTTACGGAAGATACTCCCGCGGTTACTATTGCCGCCGAAACCGATCCGCATAAGCATGCCACGCTCAACGACGTGATCGGAAAAGGTCATCTTGGCGATCTCCGCAAGGCGTTTGTACTTAACGACAAGTTCTATTTCCGCAAAGAGCTGTTCGACGGAAGCGAAGACAGAATGAACCGCGCCATCGCCGACCTTAACGGTATACAATCGCTCGAACAATCGCTTGCATATATCCGCGAGCAACTCCGTTGGGATGAGAATAACCCGGTGGCTACCGAATTTATATCCTTTATCGAAAAGCGTTTTCGCTGACAGCGCATGCCGGATGGCCAAGCTTGTTATTGTTCCTACGCCGGTGGGCAACCTTGAAGACATCACCTTCCGCGCTGTTCGCATCCTCCGCGAAGCCAACCTTATCCTGGCCGAAGATACCCGCACAACGGGAATACTGTTGAAACACCATGGCATAGACGGCAAAATGCAATCTTACCACATGTTTAACGAGCATAAGATTACCGAGGCCCTCGTTGCCCGCATCAGAGAGACGGAAGTAACCGCTTTAGTATCCGACGCCGGCACCCCATCCATATCCGATCCCGGTTTCTTGCTCATCCGCGAGTGCATTCGCAGCGGCGTAACGGTAGAATGCTTACCGGGGCCAACGGCATTCGTACCCGCCCTCGTAATGTCGGGGCTCCCCTCCGACTCCTTCGCTTTCGAAGGTTTCCTGCCTCACAAAAAAGGAAGGCAAACACGCCTCCGTAAGCTTGCCGCCGAGGAACGCACCATCATATTATACGAATCGCCCCATCGCCTGCAAAAAACCATCGCCCAATTAACAGAGCATTGCGGCCCCGACCGGCAGGCATCCGTTTCAAGAGAGATATCGAAAATTCACGAAGAAACCCTGCGGGGAAGCTTACAGGAACTTGCGGCCCACTTTGCCGCCAATCCCCCCAGAGGAGAAATCGTAATTGTAATACAAGGATCAAATATTTAATTAAAAAATATTCAGCAACATGAGAACATCAGTATTCATCACCCTATGCGCCGGCATACTTCTCACCGCCTGCGTGCAAAACTCGAAAGAGTATCAACAACTCAAGGCCGAAAGCGATTCGCTAAAGCTCGACAATGCCCGGAATACAATGCAGATTGAAGAAATGATGTCGATACTCAACGACATCGAAACCGATTTCCAATCAATCCGCTCCGCCGAGAACTATCTTAACGTGCAGCGGCAGGACGACGGCGAGCTTAACCCCTCTTCGCGCGAGAAAATTCGCAACAACATGCAACTTATCAACGAAACCCTGCAAAAAAACAAAGAGCAGATAGCCCGCCTCGAATCGCTCCTCCAAAAAAGCAACGCCCAGTCGGACGTTTTCAGGAAAACAATCGAGCGCCTTGCCGCCGAGCTTGAAGAAAAATCAACAATGATCATCACCCTGCAAGCCGATCTTGAAAAGAAAAACATACATATCGAGGAGCTAAGCCGCGAAGTAGCATCGCTAAAAGAAGACGTCGACGAGCTTGCCGGCGTAAGCCAATCGCAAGCAAAAAGACTCAGCGCCCAAGACGCCGAACTCAACACTGCATACTATTGTTTCGGCACCTCGCGTGAGCTCAAAGACCAGAAAATAATCAGTGGAGGAGGCATCTTCTCCAAATCCAAAACCCTCCAAGGCGACTTTAACCGCGACTACTTCATCAGCATCGACATCCGCCAAACCACCGACATTGAACTATACGCCCGCAAAGCAACCTTGAAGTCGAACCACCCCGACGGATCTTACGAGTATGCAAAAGACCCCGACGGCAACCTTATATTCCGCATTACCAACGCCAAAGTCTTCTGGAGCCTTGGCCGCTATCTTGTTATCGAAATAGATTAGCCCTCAAACGGATGCGTCGATATAAAACCCTCTTTTTTGACTTCGACGATACCCTTTGGGATACCGAACATAGTAACCGCCAATGCCTCGAAGATATTTATGCCGCCCACGGTTTCAGCCGGCATTATTCATCCTTCGAGGCATTTTACATTCGCTTCCGCACAAATCACCTTGAGCTATGGCTAAAATACCAGAGAAATGAAATCAACCGCCCCGATCTTTTAAAAGAACGATTCCGCCACATACTAATCCCGGCCGGCATCGACAGCGACGAGCAAGCCATCGCCCTAAACAGCGAGTTCACAGCCTGCGCCGCCTCCAAAACCGCCCTAATCTCCGGCACCAAAGAGTTGCTCGACTACCTCGCCCCTCATTACAAACTCGTAATCGTATCAAACGGCTTTCGCGACATCCAATACCGCAAGCTACGCAACGCCGGCATCGAATCATATTTCACCGGCATCATCTTATCGGAAGAATCCGGCCACCGTAAACCGCATCGCGCCATATTCGACATAGCCCTAAAATCAACCAATTCCCGCCGCTGCGAAACCCTAATGATAGGCGACAATCCCGAAGCCGACATCGCCGGAGCTCAACGCGCAGGCATCGACCAGTTATGGTACAATCCCAAGTCTCTCCCTTCCGGCAACCTGCAACCAACCTTTGAAGTGCAAACGCTAAAAGAAATCATGGAGGCTCTTTAAGAGGAGATGGAACTGGGTAAGTGAGAGTTGAAGACAGGATCTTAACCAATTCTATCAAGTAAAAAATATAGTCCTGCGGTTAAGCAATCAATCTGATTTCGCCATATAAAAGTAAATTTCCTTTCGGAATGGTTACGAAACGTCTTAACGCTATAATCAATCGAAATTATTACGAGACGTCTTAGTCGTACTATAATAAAACGGAATAGAGATGCTATAATTTATACAAGCTCAGGTTTTTGCTGAACGGATTCAGATCGCTTATTTTATATGATCATAAAATAATCATTTGTTTTTTAGTTTTTGGATTATTTGGCCGTAGCATCGACATGCACTGGAGTTAGTGAACATACAATTGTGCTACGTTTTTTTTGATTGAATAAAGCGTCTCTATCCATTCCGAGTTTCGATTTTAAGTAATGTATTGTTGGCTTGTAGTTGTTCTATATAGACTAAGTTGTAGATTCCTCTCTTAGCTTTCTTTCTTATTTTGATAAAAGCAGAGAACCGATTCATGTAAGAGTTGATATATAATTACAC
>JAITGL010000045.1 GCA_031280645.1 Tannerellaceae bacterium
TTTACCCCTCGAAAAGCTTTTGCGCGTCGTTTTTTAACACCGTTTCGTTTTTCCTTAAAATATGTATTTTAACACCGTTTCGTTTTTCCAAACTGTCGCATTTCGTTTTTCCAATTATACCTGTTTCCCAATTCATCTCTATCTCCATAAAATTTTATCTTTACGCTTCAAATCAATATTAAGAATAAAGAAAATGGAAATTGCTGCGCTGGTATCGGGTGGGGTTGATAGCTCCGTGATGGTGCATTTGCTGAAAGAGGCCGGCTTTGAGCCGGTGATTTTTTATATACGCATCGGTAGCGACGAGGATGGGCTTTTTACATGTAACGCCGAGGAGGATATCGAGATAACGTCGTTTGTGGCTCGCAAGTACGGGTGCCGGTTTGAAACGGTTTCGCTGCATGAGGAGTATTGGGAAAAAGTTGTGGGGTATACGGTTGACGCCGTGCGCCGCGGACTGACGCCTAATCCCGACATTATGTGCAATCGTTACATCAAGTTCGGGTGCTTTAACGATCGCTGGGGTAAGGATTTTGATCGCATCGCCACGGGTCATTACGCTCGCACGGAGGAAATTGGCGGCAAGGTTTGGCTTGCAACCGCTCGCGACGCGGTGAAGGATCAAACGGATTTCTTGGCGCAAATAACTACTCTCCAGGTTAACAAGCTTCTTTTCCCTATCGGGCATTTGATGAAAAGCGAGGTTCGCAGCATTGCGGCCGGCTGCCGGCTGCCGTCGGCAAGGCGTAAGGATAGCCAGGGGATCTGCTTCCTGGGCAAGATTAATTATAACGATTTTATTGAGCGATACCTTGGCCGCCGCGACGGGCCGATTGTCGAGCTTGAAACGGGGCGCGAGGTGGGGAGGCACCGGGGGTATTGGTTTCATACCATAGGCCAGCGCAAGGGTCTTGGCTTGAGCGGGGGGCCTTGGTTTGTGGTGAAGAAGGATATTGAGGGCAATATTATATATGTGTCGAACGGTTATGATCCGGAAACTCAATATGGGCGGACTGTCAACTTGCGTGGTTTCCATTTCATTTCGGGCGATGTGTGGGGCGATTTCTCCGACGCTAAGGAAATCAGTTTCAAGATTCGTCATACTCCGGCTTTTACTCGCGGTTTGCTGCGCCGCGTTGGCGATATTTACAGTATCGAGTCGGAGGATAAAATTCAGGGTATTGCTCCGGGGCAGTTTGGGGTTGTGTACGACAGGGATGCCCGGCTGTGTTTCGGAAGCGGGGGGATTGTTTAACGCGCCAGTCTGGCGGCTTACAGCAGTCCGTTCATCAGAGCGTAGAGGGTGAGGCCGGAGATGGTTTTCACTCCGAGCTTTGACGTGATGTTCTTGCGGTGTGAGAGTACGGTGTGCAGGCTGATATGTAGCGCGTCGGCTATGTCTTTGTTGGTGTTGCCTCGCGCGATGAGCCTGAGTACTTCGCGTTCTCGGAGCGATAGTTCTTTGCTTTCGTTATTGCTCACGGTTTCGCCGGCAAAGGTTTCGTGCAATTGTTCTATAATGATTTCCTGCAAGGCGTTAACGTTGATAAGCCGGCAGGCCGATGCGGAGATGTGATTGGCGGTGGAGAGGATGGCGGTTCGGGTTCGGCGGCGCAGGAAAAAGTCGGTGTTGATCAGGAATGTATCGGGATCAATAAAGAAGTAGTCGAATACGGCGTCGGTGTTTTCAAGGGCGTCAAATCGGCTAAAGCAAGTTACTGATGCAGGCGAGAAGTATTCTTCCAGTAGGTATGCGAGGCCCATTCCGAGCAGGGTGTTGCTGCTAAGAATGGCTATATTCCGGCTTCGTCGCATGGGTGCAGGATGCGGTATCGGATGCGGTTGTTTTGTTTGATGTCTTTTTCGAGGCTGTGTATGCCGAATATGACGGCGTAGCAAAGGTTGTCGTCATAATTGCCTGCGAGGTGTGTGATGATAAGTCGCTTGAGGTCGGCCAGCAGTTCTTCGAGCGAGTCTTCTCCTACGGGGGCTGCTCCCTGGCTTTTGTCGCACTCAATGCGGGCGAGCAGTTTGCTCTTGAAGGAGTCAAAAAAGTCGGCGATGAGCGACAGAGTTGGGTTGCCTTCGGGGCTGTGGCGAATGAAGGAGTCCAGGTGTCGCTCAATGTTGGGCAGCAGATTGCGGAGGTAGTATTCGTTCGTTTTGTTGAGGTAGTCGATTATAAGCGATTTGTGAAACGACTGGAGTTTTTTTTCGGGGAAGTATTCTTCGTTCAGGAAGGTATTGATAACCGTGAGCAGGAAGTCGGCATCAAGATTATACCGGTGGCATATTGCTTCAACGGAGCGGTCGCCTAATCCGAGGCGTATTCCGAAGCGGTTAATAACAGGAATGAGCGAAGGGTAAGCTTCTACCGCTTCGCTCATTATCATATCTGGGAACAGCAACATGTTTTAATTAATTGAGAATTGGATATTAATTAGTTTTAGGCCTGTTCCCATTGTTTGCGTAGTAATTCAACTGCGGCCGGAACAACTGTTGGGCGGTCGCCCTGGCATCCACACTCAAAGCTTACGTATTTGTTGTAGCCAAGCATTTTCAGTCCTTTAAATCCGTTCACATAGTTATCGGCATCGCCGTCTTCGCCAGGCATGCTGCGTCGTTTGCGGCTGGCGATGTGTACGTGTTGGAGGTATTCGCCGGCCGAGATGAAGGCTCCCATGTCGGAGGTTTCTTCGGCGGTCATATGCCAGAAGTCGCCCATACATTTTACTCCCGGATGGTTGATGTCGCGGCATATTGAAGCGGCGTCGGCAACTTGCCGGAGGTAGAAGGCTTCTTTGCGGTTGAGGGGTTCGAATATTACGGTTGTTCCTGCGGCTACGGCCCATTCGCCCATGATGCGGAATTGTTCGCAAAGAAAGTCGCGGGTTTCCTGACTGTGAGACATAACGGGTACTTGATGGTTAAATGCCGGGACTATGATAACTCCGGTTGATCCGAGCTGTCCGCCTGCTTCAATGATTTCCTTCATGGTGTCGAGGCATTGTTGGCGGATGGCAGCGTCGGTTGAGATGATGAATCCTTGGAATCCGGCGCATATTGCGCTAATCTTAATGTTGCGTCCGTTCAGCGCTTGCTGTATTTCGGGAACACGTTCTTTGAGGTTGCGCCCGCCGGGCTCAAAGCCAACAACGCCGAGGTTTTCCATGAAGTCGAATTTCTGGTTGAGGTTTTCGCCCGGAGCTGTTCCTTCTTGGAAAGAGATTTTGAGTTCGGCATTTTTGCAACATTCACCATGTCCGCCGCAGCATGATTTTTCCTGGGCGGTGGAGGTTTTGTTGGAAGAGCAGGCCGCCATACCCATACTTACAGCGGCCAAAGCGGCTCCCGACAAGCCTGTTTTGAGAAAATCTCTTCTATCGCCTGTCATCATCATTGCTTAACTCTTTTTTTCGAGGGGCTTGCCGGGAACGGGCCGAACAAATCCGCTCATGTCCATTTTACCGAGGTTGAGGTCGGCCGGAGTAAGGTCGAGGCCGGATACGGTCATTTCGTCCCATGTGGTTTGCGCACCGGTGTATGCCGATTCGCGACCCATGATGGCAGCCATATTGGCCACCGCTGTTTCGGATGCCTGGTCGATGGGCTTGCCGCTGCGGATGTGATTAATCCAGTTAACGTGCTCAAGGGTGTATGGATCTTGCATTTTGAAGTTGGTTTTCTCGGCTTCCTTGTCAAACTTCCATATTACGTTTCCTGCGAGATCTTTGATTACATGTTCGCCGGCGGTCGACCATGAGCCTTTGGTTCCCTGGATAAATTCGCTAACGTTGTTTACGCAACCGTCAATCTGGCGGCACATACTGTGGAGGTGTATCCCATTCTCCATCACGAAGTCTACGCTAAAGGAGTCGTACTGGTCGCCTGTTACGCGACGCTGGTGCGATCCGAATCCTACGGCGCTTACGGGACGGAGGCCGCTGAACCATGTGAACACGTCGATGTTGTGAACATGCTGCTCAACGATATGATCACCCGACAGCCATTTCCAATTCACCCAGTCGCGTATCATCCATTCGCAGTCGCTCCAGTCTTTCTGACGTGGGCGGAACCATAGCATGGATTGATTCCAGTAAACTACGCCGCCGGTTATTTCGCCGATAGCGCCATTCATTATCTGCTTGTATGACTCAACGTACGAACGCTGGTGGTGACGCTGCGTTCCGGTTATTACGCAAAGGTTTTTGGCTAAGGCCTGTTTTGCGGTAGCGATAATAAGGCGATAGCCAACGGGGTCAACGCAAATTGGTTTTTCGAGGAAGGAATGTATTCCTTTTTCGGTGGCATATTGGAAGTGGAGCGGGCGGAAGTTGGGCGGAGTGGCAACAATCACCACGTCAACGCCGCTGTCGATAACCTGTTTGTAAGCGTCGAAGCCTACGAAGCGGCTGCTTGCCGGAATGTCGATACCGTTGCGCTCTTTCAGCTTGTCGGCCAAACTGTCGACACGATCCTGGAAGGTGTCGCCAAGGGCTGTGATGGTCACGCCGTTAGCGGCAGCGAGGAAATTAAATGCAGCTCCCGATCCGCGGCCGCCGCATCCGATTACTCCAGCTTTCAGTTCTTTTCCGTCGGTTGCAAAATCAACGAGTTCCGGAACGTAATAGGTTCCAGGTTCTTTGATGGGCTTGGTTACGGCAGATTGTTCACCGCCTGCGCAAGAGGTTAATACTGCGGCAGAGCTGCCGGTTCCGATGGCGCCTAATGCGCCGGCCATTGCCGAATTTTTCAGAAATGACCTTCTACTGAGAGAATGTTCTTTTTTCATGATACCTATAATTATTAATTATTAATAGTTGCCTGTATAGCCGAATCCGGTATACACACAACTCTGAAGCCTATGCCTCGTATGTCGGAATACCACCAGATACTTTTGGGTTGCTGCGGATCTGTTTTCAACCATGCTTCGTGCCGGGTATAATTACGGGCCGCTACGCGGAGGTCGGCCGCATCCGACGAATAGTCGCCGCCTCTAACCACCCATTCGTCGCCTTCAGTTACGATCGGATCGTTAACGCCAGCGTCGCTCTTAGCGTAGGCTTCGGGGTCGTATTTATCGGCGCAATATTCCATTACATTGCCCAGCATATTTTTGATGCCGAACGGATTTGTCTTAACGGTTGCTGGTTCCTGCGTTCTGTTCCTACTGTTTTTGACATAAACGGCGTAAGAGCTGATGCTGTCGGTTTTCGCGCTGAAGAACTTGCGCCAAAAGCCCAGGTCGGAGAAACGGGCCGGATCGCCGGGAAAGAAGTATGGTGTTTGCGTTCCTCCCCGTGCGGCGTATTCCCATTCGGCCTCGGTGGGCAGGCGGTATGTTTTGCCTGTTTTTTTTGATAGCCAGAGGCAGAATGTTTCTGCTGCATAATGCGTCATCGTAATTGCCGGACGATCACCGCTACCCCATCCTTGGTCGGGTAGTCCGAAGGGGGGGGTCGGGCCGGATATTGCGTCAACGTCGAGACGGCTGTTGTTGGCGTACACGGTTTCGGGGGGCGTGCGTCCTTCGCTCATTGTAGCGGCGTAGAAGGCCCAGTATTGATCCCATGTTGTTTCTATTTCGGCTATGAAGAATGGACTTACCGTTACGGTACGAACCGGAGATTCGTCGGCTTTGCGGAAAGCTTCTTTATCGGGGCTTCCCATGGCGAACGATCCGCCGTTAACGGCTATCATCTTAAAGGATACCGCCGTGCCCGGAATTTGTTCCGTATAGTCGGCAAACGATGTCACCTGGGTTGGAAGCTTGAAGTAGAGGCTCGTATCGACAGGGCCGCTCGATGTTCCGGCGCCGGGAATGCCAGTCATTTTACCGTGGGTATAGTTAGGGTTATGATGGCCAGCGTCGAGGTGGCAGCTTATACATTGCAAGTCCAGTTTCTTCTCGTTTTCCTCATAATATAAATGCGCTGTGATGGCATCGTTGGTTATTCCAGATGGAAACAGGTTTTGATGGCATTCCTTGCATGATTCGTTGGGAATGTATTTCACGGCGTGCTCAAGTTCCGACTTTAATTCCCAGTCGAAATCAGCGCTGTCTTTGGTCATCCAGCCCCAGGCGTCTTTCAATCCGAGTTTAAGTTTGGCCGTATAATGATCCCATGTGTGCGATTGGGGCGGGAGGTGGCAGTCAACGCAATGGACTTTCACTCCGCTACCGTTGTTTACATGCTTTGATAGCTTCCATGAAGCCTCAACATGCGGATGAACATGGCACATCATGCACGACTCGTCCGACGAAAAATATACTGAAGTGAGGTATGCGCCGATTACAATTGCTCCTCCTATCAATGCTCCCATCAGAAAGAATGTGAACTTCTTACTTCTCCACGACGTTCTTTTGGATGAATAGCGATTTGAATCTCTACGGGTCATTTCTTTGATGATTCTTTTTATAACTCTTATATTTTATCTGAGTTCTATGAATATAAATCAAAAGCTTATCTTATATAATATCTTTCGAGGCATATCGCTATTCAACCCACTTTTGCCATTTCCTGTCGTTATCATAGCCCGACGTTACCATCGTTTCTATAAACTGCATTCCTCTAAGCCCGTCGTATACAGTTGGGAAATCAAGCATCTCGGCCGTGGGTTTCTCACCGCGATCAAGGGCGCGAACTGTGGCGGCGAAGTTGCGGTAAATATTTGCAAACGATTCGATAAATCCTTCGGGATGACCGCCGGGGGTGCGGGTGTTGGCTTTTGCTGCGTCGGTAAGGAAACCGGTGCCGACTCTCAGAATTTCTTTCGGCTTGTTAGTCCACTTCAGATGAAGGCTGTTAGGCTCTTCCTGGTACCACTCGAAGCCTCCTTTTTCGCCGTACACTTGTATTTGGAGCCTGTTCTCTTCGCCAGCAGCTATCTGGGTGCAGGTTAGTACGCCTGTGGCTCCGTTGTCGTAGTGGAGGAAAGCGGCTCCGTCGTCGTCGATCGGGCGGCCGGGAGCGAAGGCTTTGAGTTCGGCGCAGAGTTCAACCACTTTAGCTCCGGTTACATATTCAGACAGGTGCCAAGCGTGAGTGCCAATGTCGCCAACGCTACCTGCTTTGCCCGAACGAGAGGGATCGGTGCGCCATCCGGCGTTGTTACCTCCTTGAAGTTCTATTCTTTCCGAAAGCCAGCCCTGGGTGTATTGCACATAAAGCCGACGGATTTTACCGAAATCTCCTCTCTCTATCCTTCTCTTTGCTTCCTTAATTGCAGGATATCCCGAATACACGTGGGTTAGCGCAAGGATAAGCCCGGTTTCTTCTACCTTCTGTCGCAGTTGCTTGGCCTCTTCGAGCGAAAAGGTTATGGGTTTGTCAACAACCACGTGATAGCCGTTTGAAAGAGCCAGCATAGCCGGTTCGAAGTGCCATTTGTTCGGCGTAACTATGGTTACAAAGTCCATCCGCTCGCTTGCCGGGAGCAGGGCTTCTTTCTCGAACATTTCCTGATACGAAGTGTATATCCTGCTGTCGGGCAGGTAGTAGGAGCGTCCGGAGCTTAGCGATATTTCGGGGTTGACGCTAAAGCATCCGCACACCAGTTCCGATTGATTGTCCATAAAAGCTGCACATCTGTGTATGGCTCCGATGAAAGCATCGCTGCCTCCGCCAACCATTCCCATTCTGAGTTTTCTGTTGTTTTTCATGTTCGTAAAAATTATTATAAATTAAATTCAATGTCAAAGTAGTCGCCGGCATCGCCCTCCGCCTCATCATAATTATTGTGCGCCAATTGTTTCCGGTATGCCAGGTATTCGCTTTTTTGATTGAGGCGATAAGCCTCGTCGAGCTTGTTAATGGCTGAGGCGGCGAAGCTTCCGTTACCTGTATTAGAGGCAAGGCGATGATATATTTGAGCTTGGGTATATAATATGTCCGCCTTGATTTTAGGTTGATTGCCCACAAGGCGCAGGGCTTTTTCGGCATCTTCCAGACCGGCTTCAAGGTTCCCAAAGTTTAAGCTGCGGAGCTTACCGCGCAGAAAATATGGCTTGTAATACTGCGAATTGAGCTTAATGGCGTTGTCGTAATCCACTAAGGCTCCGCCCATATCATTCATGGCAGCCTTCACTTCGCCACGCGCGGCAAAGGTAAATGAGTGGGGCTCAAGCTGCAGCGAATAATCTAATGCGTTGAGAGCTTCCTGAAGCTTTGCGCCCCGCAGACGTTTATATGTAACCGTGTACTCATAAAGCAAATTGCCTATATAATAATATGTAAACGGATCGCGATGGTTCTTAGCTATCTCATTCAGCAGCGGATACGCTATACGGAAACACTGCATGTCGCCATTTTTCGCCATACCTAAATCGGCCATGCTCAGCCCGTAATATAGCTTGTCTTCATCCCTGTTGGATATGCTGTAAGCTTTTTGGAAGTAGCGCGTACTTTTTTCGTAATCGCCTGCCGTATAAAATATTTCGCCCATAAGCGACAAGGCCACACTGTTCTGCGGATTACGCCTCAGCTCGGTTTGCGCCATGGCTACGGCGTTATCAAGCTTGTTGCGCTTGAAAGCCGCGCGGGCTTGTTTGATGTAACGGGTTACCAACGGATCTTTCGTCATATCGGCTAAGGGTATGTTTCGCGTGCCGTTCATTTGCAGGAGCTTAATGGAGGATACGGCAAAGTTCATATTTTGTCCGTACTTGAAGATCATGGTTGCGACTCCTACCACCTCGCCGTTAGCGTTAACAATGGGCGACCCGCTGCTGCCTTGCGAGAACGGGGCCGTTACCTGAATAAGGTATCCATGATCGCTGTGCCGCCTCACCGTCGCAACATTTCCCTTAGAAAACGTCTGCTCAAAAATTCCGAAAGGCGTACTTATGTTGACAATATCGTCGCCCTGCATCGGCAGTCTTCCAGATAACCTTAGAGTGGGAAACGTTCGGCCGGAAGGCGCCTCAAGGCGGAACTTTACAAGATCGGCAGATGCGTTGAAGTCCGTAACGCTACGGACGCGCAGCTTCTCTCCGCTTTTCAATTTCACATCCGCGCGGAAGGCGTCTTCCAAAACGTGGAAGTTCGTTACGCAAAGCCCGTTGGAACCGATAATAAATCCGCTGCCGGCCCCAGTGTATTTGCCGTCGGCATCATAAGTATAGATAGTGAATATCGAATTGGATATCTGCCTGATTTTTTGCGGCGTAAGGCTGGGCTGCTGCGCAAATGCAATCAGGGAAAGAAATGAAAGTAATAGGATTATTCGTGTCTTCATCCAACTAATATTTGATTCGATACAGATGCGGCAAAGGTAATTAAAAAACAACTTCATGCAATAGCGCAACGTTTTTTGCCCAGCCCCACTTCTCCGCTCAAATATTATACATATAATAATGTATAGGAAAACCGCCCGCCCTCGCCTCGCAACATAGCATCTCCAACGCAAAATTTCATACATTTGCCCTCCGAAAAATTACACGATGAGAAACATACTCGCACACAGGCCCTTCATCCCCGGCCTCATCTCTTACCGGCGATTGCTGCATCGAAAAGGATTTGGCATCCATTCGCCGTTTGTTTTCGACCTTGCCACAAAGGTTATAGGCGAGCGATACCCGTTTTACTGCTTTGGCGAGATCGAAGGCCTCCGCCGCAAATTCCTGTCAGACGATACCAGGCTGGCATCCACCGCCAAACAACGCCGCGCACGCACCGTCGCACGCCTTGTTGCCAACGAAGGAATCCGCCCGCGGAAAGGAGAGCTGCTCTTCAGGCTCGTTAATTTCCTAAAGCCGCAAACGGTGCTGCAAGTTGGCTCTACCGTTGGGTTTTCAACCCTTTACCTGTCGTCGTACAGTCCAGACGTAAAATGCGTATCTATTGAAAAGCCGTCGGAGTACGCCGCTGTATCGCAGCGAGTTTATGCCGGAGCGCGCAACGCCGTCGAACATCATGTGGGAGACTATGAACAAATCTTGCCCGCAGTATTGAAAACCCTTGGACGCGTCGACTTCGTATACTTCAACCTCTGGCGCGAGCCCAACCCATCCGAACTCTTCGACATCTGCATGGAATATCGCACCAGGCAATCGGCCTTCGTATTCGAGGGCATTTGCCGCAACCGCCGCATGCACAAGCTGTGGAAGCAGATCAGGGAAAACCAGCATGTTACGGCAACGATCGACCTCCTCTCCATCGGAATCGCGTTCGTAGACCCCAACCTTTTCAAGCATAATTACAGAACTTGTTTTTAACGCCTCAGCAAATGAAACACAGCAAAATATACACCCGCGGCGGCGACGGCGGAACCACCTCCCTCGCCGGAGGCCCCCGCCTCCCAAAGAGCGCCCTGCGAATAGAAGCCTACGGCTCGATAGACGAGCTGAACTCCTTTACAGGCCTCCTCGCCGCCGAAACCGACAGCCCTCGCGACGCCTCATTCCTGCACGACGTTCAGCGCGCCCTCTTCACTCTCGGCTCATGGCTCGCCGTTGATCCCGCGTCGGAATACAGAAGCGCCATACGGCTATCGCCGGAAATCCTGACGCAATTGGAAGACGAAATAGACCTTATCGACAATTCTCTTCCACGCCTCAAAAGCTTCGTGCTGCCCGGCGGAAACCGTTCGGCCGCAACCGCTCACGTATGCCGAACCGTATGCCGACGCGCCGAACGCATCATATGCCGGCTGTTTGAAACAGAAGAATCCAACGCTCTTGTAAGCGCTTACATCAACCGCCTGTCGGATTATTTTTTCGTTTTTGCACGTCAAGAATGTTTGAAAAATAAAGGCGGCGAATTATTCTGGGAGCAATAAGCTTGGAAAAATCAATTGTATCAATTAAATTTGCGACCAATTTCAAAAACAAGTAAAAACAAGTAGGTCACTTTTAAAATCATAATCATGTATTGGACATTAGAATTAGCCTCTAAATTAGAAGACGCTCCCTGGCCCGCAACGCGGGAGGAGCTAATCGACTACGCGCAGCGCTCAGGAGCTCCGCTTGAAGTAATTGAAAACTTGCAGGAGATGGAAGACGAAGGCGAAATATACGAATGTATGGAAGATATCTGGCCTGACTATCCCAGCAAAGAAGACTTTTTCTTTAACGAGGAAGAGTATTGACCTGTTTTGGTTTAGTTTTTTCATAGTTGGTATTGTTTAACTGTTGTATCGCCGGGCGGCCCACACCGTCCGGCGTATTTTTTTGCAGCGCCGCCATATAACGGCTTGTGATACAAAAAAAGCCGCCGAACCTAAGTCCGACGGCCACGAGATGTAACTCCTAATATATTACTACGGTTATTCAAATTGCATTTAACGCTCGCCCACTGCCGGCGGATCCAACTCATCGGGGTTAATGGGAGGAATAGTAGTGTCGGGATTCTGGGGCGGAGTTGGAGGCGCCGGCGGAAGAGTATTATCGGGGTTTTGAGGATCGGTTGGAGGCGCCGGCGGAGTTGGAGGCTTGGGTTTCTGATCGTCGCCCGGCTTGCCCGAACGCTTGTGCCCGCGCTGGGCAAGCATGGCTTGCAGTTTCGCAACCAAACCGTTAACCCGCATGGCTATACGTAAGAGGGTTTCTTTTACCGAGGCCGTTTTTGAAGTCATTTCGTTATAATCGTACACCGTATTAACGGCTTCGAGAAACCTTACAAGGCTATGATCGGCATCCTTGCGAACATCGGCGCGCTTGCCAAGAGCCTCTAATTCTTCAACGGTGTGCAGGCGCTGAATGTACAGGGTATCCACCTTTGTATTGGTAGCGGTAAGATCAACAAGCATTTCCGAAAGGCCGGGAAGCAACGCTATGGCCTGTACGTTAGAAGCATCCTGAAATTCGGTAAGGAAATTGGAGATAAAAGAGGTTTCGCCGAAAATAGTGCGCTTATCCGATGTACTGTATGGCTTCATTGCGAAAATCAGCTTTTGGGCCGCATGCCTGCGATCGGGGTCTACGCCTTTTGAATAGTACTTCAGAAGCCTGCGCACCTCGCGGAATATTTTATCGCGGAGGTGATCTTCGTCTGTAATCTCTCGCGTTTCGGGGGAAGCTTTTGATAATTTAAACAATAATGTTTCGTGATAAATTACCGCCTCATAACTGGCCCATGCCGGCGCTAACTCGGCAATGCTTTCAGCATCTGCCTTAATCTCCTTAACCATCGTTACGCCGAAACCTTCATGTTCGCCTTCGCGTAGCTTAATTAAAAACTGTGATATATGAGTATTTAAAAACATTGTTATTGTTCATTGCAGTTTATGGGCGCAAAGATACAAGCATTTTATATATGTCCAAATTTTTAAGGCATTTTTTTTTGCCTGAAATCATCCCCCGCAAACGTATTATCAATTTCTATATCGGTAGACGTGTTCTAAATACTTTACTGTTAGCCCCTACGCTTATAGATATCCATCCAAAAAATATTTTCCTGCTCCCTGTATATGTACATAACGCTATAAAAACCCATTACCGGCTCCTGCATATATATATAAGCCCCGAAAAAACTCAACATCCAATACCATGTTTACCGATAACGCTATAAAAACATCCTGGAGATCTCTATGTTTGTAGAAAGCATTACGAAAAAGACAGGCCTGTTCCTACGCTTGTAGAAACTCCTGCGAAAACATTTACGGATTTCTACGCTTGTAGAAACCTCTACGAAAATGTTGGGAAGGTTTCTACGCTTGTAGAAACTCCTGCGAAAAAAATCGCGGATTTCTACGCTTGTAGAAACTCCTACGAAGAAATTTACGGATTTCTACGCTTGTAGAAACCTCTACGAAAATGTTGGGAAGGTTTCTACGTTTGTAGAAACTCCTACGAAAAAAATCGCGGATTTCTACGTTTGTAGAAACTCCTACGAAAATGTTGGGAAGGTTTCTACGCTTGTAGAAACTCCTACGAAAAAAATCGCGATTTTCTACGTTTGTAGAAACTCCTACGAAAATGTTGGGAAGGTTTCTACAAGCGTAGAAACTCCTACGAAAAAAATCACGGATTTCTACAAGCGTAGAAATTCCCGCGAAGAAATTCCGGCATTTCATACGGGCGTAGAAACTGCCGGGCGTTTTTACCGCTTCCGGCAATCCCCCACATATCCCCCAAAAACATTACCCGGCCGTTAACCGGCTTTTGTATACGCCTGCCGCAATAAATATCAAGGGCAAGCGTGGCCACGGGATGCCTGCCCCACCCTTCTTTACGCCCGCCGCGGCGTTTCGGATTCATGAATTACAAATTATCTTTGCGGAAATTTTATTCAAGATGAGAACAATATTTTCCATTATACTCGGAGGGTTTATCCTCTTCCAGGCAAACGGACAGATTTTCGACCCCGTGCGCTGGAATATTACCGCCGAAGAAGCCGGGCATGGCGAGATTGTACTGTTGTTTACGGCTGCAATTGATCGTGGATGGCATGTGTATGGCCTCGACCTGCCGGCGGGAGGTCCGGTGCCTACCTCGGTTACGTTTGAAACGCTGCAAGGAGCCGCGGCTGTTGGTAAGCCTGCGGCGACGCCGGAAGCCAATTTGCATTTCGACGATATGTTCAACATGGAGGTTGGATTACATTCCGGCGCCGTTACATTCCGGCAGAAGCTGCGGATAACCAATCCCGGCGCCTTTCGCATTGCCGGCGAAATTGAATACATGGCTTGCGACGACGAGCGCTGCCTGCCTCCCGCTCGCGAAGCGTTTTCGTTTGACAATACCCATTTCCCCAGGATGGCCATGGGCGGTTCCGGCGAGGCTTTTGTCGACAGCGCGCCGCCGGCCTCGGATTCCGGCGCGGCAGTAGAGGATGCTTCGGCCTCGCCGCAAGCTTTGCCGGTAACGGTTAAGCCGGTTGCCTTGCCCGCCCATCATTCTCCCGCCGAGGCAGATACCTGGAAGCCGGTTATCAGCGAGCTTCGCGAGCTGGGCGACGAGGGTTTGCAGGCGGCCGACAGTTCGCTTCTGCACATTTTTCTCGCCGGACTGGCCGGCGGGGCTATCGCTCTGCTCACTCCATGCGTCTGGCCGATGGTGCCGATGACGGTTAGCTTCTTCCTGAAGCGTTCGGGGAGCCGGCGGAGGGCTGTTCGCGACGCCTTGCTTTTCGGGGCTTCCATCATTATTATATATGTAGGGATGGGGCTTGCCATTACGCTGGCGCTGGGGGCTAATGCTCTTAACGATATGGCTACCAATATGCTGAACGTTGTGTTTGGGCTCCTCCTTACGGTGTTTGCGGCCTCGTTCCTTGGGGCTTTCGAGCTAACGCTTCCATCGTCGTGGACAACGAAAATGGACCGCCGGGCCGATGGGGCTACGGGTTGGCTCAGCATGTTTTTCATGGCTTTTACGCTTGCCCTCGTGTCGTTTTCGTGTACGGGCCCTATCATCGGGACGCTGCTTGTACAGGCTGCAACCATGGGTGGAATTGGTAAGCCTGCGATGGGAATGCTGGGGTTCTCGGCGGCCCTTGCGGCTCCGTTCGCGCTGTTCGCGCTGTTCCCTGATATGCTTCAAAAGATGCCGAAGTCGGGCGGATGGATGAATGTTGTGAAGGTTACGCTTGGGTTCCTCGAACTGGCTTTGGCGTTGAAGTTCTTCTCGGTAGCCGACCTTGCATACGGTTGGGGGCTGCTTGACAGGGAGGTATTTTTGTCGCTGTGGATTGTAATATTTGTATTGCTGGGCATGTATCTTTTAGGCAAACTTCGTTTGGGGCATGATGAATGCGTTAAGCCTGTGGGGGCCTTTCGGTTGTTTACGGCCATAGCGTCGTTAGCCTTTGCGGCGTATATGGCGCCGGGCTTGTGGGGCGCTCCGCTGAAAGCTATAAGCGCGTTTTCTCCACCGCTTTACACACAGGATTTCAATTTATTTGAGAACGAGGTTCACGCGGCTTTCGACGATTACGACAGCGGTATGGCGAAGGCCCGCGCGGTTCGCAAGCCTGTTGCCGTTGATTTTTCGGGCTTCGGATGCGTTAATTGCCGCCGTATGGAAGCTTCGGTGTGGACAGACCCGCAGGTAAAAGACCTGCTCGAAAAAGAATACATATTGATAACGCTTTTTGTAGACGATAAAACTCGTTTGCCGGAGCCGGTAAAGGTTGTTGAGAACGGCCGCGAGCGCGTATTGCGAACCGTGGGCGACAAGTGGAGCTACCTCCAGAGAAGCAAATTCGGAGCTAACGCCCAACCGTTCTATGTTTTACTTAACGCCGAAGGAGATCCGCTCGCACCCTCTTACGCTTTCAGCGATAACGTTGCAGCCTTCCGCTCGTTCTTAATCGGCGGACTTAATATCTATAAATCTCAACAGCAATGAATACCCGCCAGGAAAAACTCGAGGCCTTCGGCAGGCTCCTCGACGTGATGGACGAACTTCGCGAGAAATGCCCGTGGGACAGGAAGCAAACCTACGAAAGCCTGCGCCCCAACACAATAGAAGAAACATACGAATTGTGCGACGCTCTGCTCCTCCACAACGAGCAGGGCATTGCCGGCGAACTTGGCGACCTCCTCCTGCATATCATATTTTACGCAAAAATCGGCGAGGAGAGCAACTCATTCAACATAGCCACCGTATGCGATCGTATTTGCCGTAAACTTATCTACCGCCACCCCCACGTATTTGGCCACACTGAGGCCGAAACAAGTAAGGCCGTCGAACAAAACTGGGAGGCGCTAAAGCTGCGCGAGAAGGGAGGAAACCGCACTGTGCTCGAAGGGGTTCCGGCGTCGCTACCATCGCTCGTAAAAGCCCACCGCATACAAGACAAGGCCCGCAACGCCGGATTCGACTGGACGGAACGCTCGCAAGTATGGGACAAGGTTGCCGAGGAAATTGCCGAACTCCGTACCGAAATAGAATCCATGGATACATCCGCGATGGAAGCCGAGTTCGGCGACCTTTTCTTCAGCCTGATCAATGCCGCCCGCCTATACAAGATCAACCCCGACAACGCTCTCGAACGCACCAATCAAAAGTTTATCGCCCGCTTCAATTATTTGGAATCGAAGGCCACATCTGCCGGCCGCTCGCTTCGCGACATGACGCTGGCCGAGATGGAAGACTTGTGGAACGAGGCCAAAAAACTTGAGTAGGCAACGGGGTTGCAACCGCGCAGGGCCGGTATCGCCCCGGGCGCAGAGATTGCATCCATATCAAAACATTACATATATATACAGATGGAACGCAAACAATCGGAGCTCGACGATTTCCTCAGGGAGCGAATACACGTTATTTGCTCGCCCGCCGGCAATGAGGGCTTAATAAACGCGAACATACTGACAGACCTGGCCGGCCGCGCAAGGGTAATAGCCGTTGGCGAAGGGTCGCATTTCATTAAGGAATACTGGGAGATGCGCCGCCGGCTGTTTGAATTATTCCACAAGGAGCATAACGTTAGGATATTCGCCATGGAGTTCGGATTCTCCGAGGCCTTGCTGGTTGACCGCTGGATAGGAGGCGAAGCTTCTGCGGCCGACCTGCGCAACTTTAGCGAAAGCATAGATAATTGGGGGGCCGGCAGCACGATGCGCTGGCTCCGGTCATACAATTCTGCCGCCGGCGGAGGTATAAGCTTTGCCGGAATAGATATTCCCGAAGCGGCCGGAACGCTACTCCCGTCTCTACTGCCTTTTACAGATTACGTTAAAAGCATCTCGCTTCCAACGGGCGATTTGCAGGAAGCCATAGAGATAAGCGACGAATTTGCATCGGGATCGGTGGTTGCCGCCGCGGCAAAATGGCAAACCTTACCCGAATCGCGGCGCGACAGGCTGACCTCTATCCTTAGCAATACTCTAATGCGTTTTACCACCTTACGCGATTATTATACCCAAACAATTCCGGCGAAAGATTATAGCGTCGCCCTGCGCCACCTCGAAGCCGCCCTGTATGCCGACTATATGATCCGGGCCGTTGCCCAGGCCGGAACGGCCGGAGCTTTCATGCCCGACATGTCGGCCAGGGAATATTTCATGGCGCGGTCGGTTATCTGGCATCTCGATGCAAATCCGGGGCAGAGGATATATCTTATCGCTCATAATAATCATATTCAGAAAACCAACGTTGTGTATGGCAAACATACCGCGGCAATTCCGATGGGATATTACCTGCAAAGATTCCTGGGCGCGGAATATTGCGCCATAGCCCTCACAAGCTCCGACAACCATACGGCCGATATGAGTCCCGACTCCTCTCGCCCTGCCGGATTCGCAGTGGTTGACGTTGCGCTCGATAAAGCTCGCGAGGGGAGCGTAAACGCTTTCATCGAATCAAACGCGCCTCCCGCAGACATAAGCCTGATAGACATGCGCCATTCGCCGCTCGACTTTAACGGCATACGAAGCCAGGGCGCATACGTCGACACCTCCGTAAAGGCAGCATTCGACGCAGTTATCAGCATCCCGAAGATAACGGTGGAAACAAACCTGCGTCTTTAACATCCGGTGGATCTTCCATACTAAACAAATTATTGCGAGGCGTATATATCGGCTTAGACGGATATACAATAATATCGCGCCGAAAAAGAGCCGCTTCCTCGTATTGGGGAAGCGGCTCAGTCCTTTTATGTTATAAGATAATGTTTGGATAGCCGTTTTTTTGAGAGCGCCGGAAGGGCTAAGGGTGTGGAGGCCTTGCTCTTCCGGCTGGGTGTCCGCATTGCTGCAGCTCATGAGAATCAATTGCTTATGGAATGATATAAGTTAATGCTGGCGTGATTTATGCCTGCGGCTGTGGTTGCAAGCTATTTGTTGCGGCTGCAGGATTTTGTTTATGCCGATCGGGTGGTTGTTCCGACGGCCTGCGGTTGTTTTGCCGGCGGCTGTTGCCGGCAGTTGTGTTCTCACGAACTGTTAATGTTTATTATTGATCTCATGATAAGAACTTAGATATTTTCGGTTGACATATTAATAAGCATGGAAGAGAGAATGGGTTGAAATCCTATGCAAGTATAAGCTCCAAGCGTTAAAGAATGTATTAGCGAACGTCTTAATGTTGTTAAAACGGCAATAATATTTCGTTACGATTTCGTTAAGAGGCTTGTTTGAGGGCCTTCGGAGAAAAATAATACCGATTGCTTGCGTATCAAAAAAAAGCATATATTTGTTGTCATCAACTTTTTAATAAGATATGCAACCTACAATCGCAATATACCATACAAGCACGCCGGCTCCCGCAAAATGGGTAGCAAACCAAAGCTTTTTATACTCAAAGGATTTCTATAATTATTATAAGGCAACAATCAACGATTCAGGTTCCAATCCTTTTATTTACGCCTCTGCAATTGCGCCTCGCCTATCGGTAAATACGGATCTTAAGGCGGCGGAACGCGGGGGCGCTTTTTTGTATCGGATTAAAATGTTGGCAAGAGGATACTATATGCTTATGCTGTTAAATGGTATGTTCTCACTCTCGGGAAACAGTTTTAGCTGCTCCGGCCGGCTGCTTATCTCGAAGGGCTACGCGCCGGAGCGTTTTTTTCAAATCCGGCCATCAAAGCCTGCCGGATGTGTAGAGCGGCGCCGGGCGGAACGATACATGCGGCGGGCATGAGGCGAATGTTTTTATCAGTTGGCGTTCAATAGCATCAGTATCCGTTACTTGTTTTTATTATGGAAGTAAAGAGAGCGAGGCATTAAGTAAATAATCCAAAATACTAACGACGTACTACTTTGAAGATGACTGCGGTATATAAATACATTGCGATGTTGATTGCTCTTCTTACGTCGATTACGCTGCAGGCCGGCGAAGACGACAAAGAGGAAGGCCTGTTTTTCAATTCCTTTGAAGTGAACAAAGATAGCCGCACCCGGCTTAATCTTACGCCCGACAGACCTATGGCGATGCCGGGCGGCTTCACTATTACGTTCGACTTTAAGATCAGGCCGGAGCAAGAGGTTTTTGGTTATATCTTTCGTATTATCGGCAATGGGAGCACTAATATTGATCTGATTTCCAACTCATCGCAGTATCATAATATAGTACTTGTGGTTGATAATCGCACGTTTATCGAGTTCAACCTCAACGAGCTTCCGACCCCTACCACGCTTTGGACGCAGGCCTCCATAACGGTGGACGTACGTCGCGAGAGGCTCGACTTCAGGCTGGGCGATGTGCATAAGTCGGCTGTATGCGACAATATTCACGGGCTAAATAAATTCTCCATCTATTTCGGCGGAAATGACCATCCGTCTTTCGGCACTACCGACGTAGCCCCATTCCTGCTTCGCAACCTTAAAATAATAGACGGCCGCAACCGCATGACCCGCCACTGGAAAATGTCGCGCCACAGCGCCGACGCTGTTTTCGACGAATGTGAAAACGCTCGAGCCTCTGTTACAAACGCCTCGTGGGAAATAGACCGGCATGCGCAGTGGGCAAAGATCATGGCGATAGAAACGGGAAGCAAATATCCAAAGATTGCGTTCGACAGGAGGCGTAAACAAATGTATATCGTGGGCGAACGGTCTCTATACATATATAATATACCTGCCAATTCGATCGACACATTGGCGTACAGGCAGGGCCAACCGTTCAATGTGGAGCTTAACCAACTCTTCTACGACTCCAAGCTCGATTGCCTCATTATGTACGAGTTCGATACGCAAACCACGGCCCGCTTCGACTGTCGCACGCAGTCGTGGAGCAACTACGGAAACCAGCCGGGCGTTGCGAGGTTCAGGCATCACAACAAATGGTACGACGAGCGCAGCGGTACGGGCTACATGCTTGGCGGCTACGGTTTTCATCAGTATTCGGCCGTTCTGCAATCGTTTACCGGCAACGAAGGCAGGTGGGACAGCGTTGATCTCTCGGCCTCCTATCCGCCGCGCTACCTTGCGGGCATGGGAGAGTATAACGACAGCCTTCTGCTATGCTTTGGCGGCTATGGGAGCGTGTCGGGCCGTCAGTACGAGGCCCCTCACAACTATTATGACCTCTATGAGCTGAATCCCGCAACGCGGAATATACGTAAGCTTTGGGAGCTGACAAAGGTTGACGAGCCTTTTGCCAACTCAAATTCCCTGGTTGTAAACCGCGCCCGCCAAACGTTTTATACGCTCTCCTACCCTAACAACGTTTATGAAACCAGCGCTACTCTGCACGAATACAAGATTAATTCACCCGGATATCGTAAGCTTGCCGATGCCGTTCCTTTTCTTTTCAACGACGAGGAATCGTATTGCGACCTCTTCATGCCGCTGGACAGCTCTGCCCTGTACGCCGCACTGTTGAACTCCACTCCTTCGGGTAGCGCAATCAACATTTATGCTATCGCCTACCCGCCTCTTAGCCTTGCCGACACCTTGCAGCCCTCGCCGCTGGAATCGTGGGCGCATCTCATAATGAAATATTTGGCGGTGATAGCTCCGATAATATTCTTCGTAGCCGCCATAGCGGTATTGTTGAACAAGAGGAGGCGTAAGCCTTGGGCGGAGCCGATTGCGGGACAAGGGGAGATTGAGGTTGAAGCGCCTCCGTTAATAAAAAGCTCGCCTGCTGTACAGATTGCCGGCCCGGCTATCAACGTCTTGAACAATTTCAGGGCCATAGATTCGCAGGGCAACGATATAACCCATCTGTTTTCACCCACCGGCACACAAATATTCCTGCTGATATACTTCAAAACCGTTTACGACAAAACCGGCATTACCTCCAACGAGCTTCAGCAGACCTTTTGGCCTGAAAAAGATTACGAAAGCGCGCAGAATAATCGCAATGTTTACTTTACTAAACTTCGCTCCATACTCAGCTCGATGGGAAACGTCAGGATCGACAGAGTGAACAATTTTTGGGTTTTAGCCTTCGACGCCAATAAGATGCACAGCGATTTTATTGAAATACTTCGCAACATTCGGCACATGTCGGTAAAAGAAGAAACAGACAGGCAACTGCTCCGCGAAACGCTCAGGATCATAGGCGAAGGCAAGCTCCTCCCCTTCCTCAAGGCCGACTGGCTCGACCACTACAAAACAGGATACGCCAACACCGTTATCGAATTTCTCGGACAAATGTCGGAACGCCCCGACACCAGCGCCGACTATCAACTCCTGCTCCATATTGCCGACGCTATACTGATGCAAGACGAAATTGAGGAATCGGGCATCCGCCTTAAATGCAGCGTACTGTATAAACAAGGTAAGAAACGGCAAGCCATGCAGAGCTACGATAAATACGCCGAAACTTACCGCACACTGCTCGACGCGCGACCCAATTTCAGCTTTAAGGACATTATCCGCCGCAGCACAACGGTATAGTATTTCCCAAAAAGACTTAAAGACAGGAACAGCCAAATATTTTTTCCATACTTTTGCGCACACAGACAATTAAAGTGTGCAATAATATGGCAATAACTGTTTCAAAAACAAGAGAAATGCTGGTAGACGTAGCCCGCCAGCTTTTTGCGCGAATGGGAGTAGACAAAACTACGATGAACGACATTGCTCAAGCCGCGCGCAAAGGCCGTCGAACCATCTACACGTACTTCAAGAGCAAAAATGAAATATATCATGCGGTGATAGAGACCGAAATGGGCAAGCTATACAAAACACTGGCCGACGCCTCGTCTACCCAGCTACCCGCCGACCAGAAGCTGATAGCTTTCATATACGCCCGGCTCGACGCCGTAAAGGCCGTTGTATTTCGCAATGGAACTCTCAAAGCCAATTTTTTTCGCGATATATGCAGAGTAGAAAAAGCGAGGAAAGACTTTGACGCTAAAGAGATAGAACTGATCAAATTAATATTGAGCGATGGAGTAAGAGAAGGCCTCTTCAGAATGCCCGATGTTGAAATGACTGCCAATGTGCTACACTTTGCCCTTAAAGGACTGGAAGTACCATACATCCGAGGCCTCATGGGCGATACGCTATTGCAACGCATTCAAAGAAGAGACAATGTGGTTAACTTGATTTTTAACGGTATAAAATTGAAATAAAAAAGGATGTTTATAAACGCAACCGGCTTTTATGTTCCCAACACACGGGTACATAACGACCACTTCTTAAAAGTAAACGGATTAACCGGCGAATGGATTGAACAACGCACCGGCATCATAACCCGCTCAAAAGCGCAGCCCAACGAAAACGTGAACACAATGAGCATGATGGCCATAAACAACGCCCTCGGCTCACTCGCATACAACATATCCGAAGTAAACCTCATAATATCGGCAACCTACTCGCCCTACGACACCGTTGCCACCGCCGCCCACCAAGCCCAGCGCGAATTTGGAATCGAACGCGCCAGAGCATTAATGTTATCCTCCGCCTGCTCATCATTCCTCAACGCCCTCGAAGTAGCCGAAGGATACTTTGCCACCGGGAAAGCCAATCGCGCCCTGATCATCTCGGCCGACAACAACTCCCTCTACCAAAACGAATCCGACCCGCAGAGCGGACACCTGTGGGGCGACGCCGCCGCCGCTTTTTTCATCTCTAAAGAAAAAGAACAAGATACCGACAAAGAAATCATCGACATTTATACCGAAGGCCTCGGCCATCTCGGCAAAAGTATCGACGCCGTAATGCTACGCCCGGCCGGCGGCGGAATAATGATGCCCGAAGGACGCGACGTATTCGCCCAAGCCTGCACTTACATGCCGAAAAACGTACTCCTGCTGCTCGACAAGCACGGATACACGCTTAACCAGCTCTCATGGTTTATCGGTCACCAAGCCAACATGCGGATACTGATGAACATTGCCCGGCAGCTCGATCTCCCCGAAAATAAATTCCTCCACAATATTGAAGAGCTTGGAAATACCGGATCTGTCAGCGCACCGCTGGTGTATGCCCAGAACGCACACAATTTTAAGCCCGGCGACATAATCGCCATCACCGTATTCGGAGGCGGATACTCAGCCGGCGCATGCCTTATCAAATAATGTATAATATATAATGTATAGTAAAGAATGAACCTACTTAAAGGAAAAACGGCCCTTATAACAGGAGCCGCGAGGGGAATCGGCAAAGCCATCGCCCTCAAATTCGCCTCCGAAGGAGCCAACGTTGTATTCACCGACCTCGCTATCGACGACAACGCCCTTGCCACACAGGCCGAACTCGAAGCCTTCGGCATACGCGCAAAAGGATACGCCTCAAACGCAGCCGACTTCAACGAAGCCCACTCCGTAGTAGCCGAAGCCCTAAAAGACTTCGGACGGATAGACATATTGGTAAACAACGCCGGCATAACCCGCGACGGCCTCATGATGCGCATGAACGAACAGCAATGGGACATGGTGATAAACGTCAACCTCAAATCGGCCTTCAACTTTATACACGCCGTAACCCCCATAATGGTAAAGCAAAAAAGCGGAAGCATCATCAATATGGCATCAGTAGTAGGAGTATCCGGCAATGCCGGCCAAGCCAACTACTCAGCCTCAAAAGCCGGAATGATAGGCCTCGCCAAGAGCATTGCCAAAGAACTCGGCCCGAGAGCCATCCGCGCCAACGCCATAGCCCCCGGATTCATAATAACCGACATGACAGCCGCCCTCTCCGACGAAGTAAAGGCCGAATGGGCTAAGCAAATCCCCCTCCGGCGCGGAGGAACGCCCGACGATGTAGCAGGAGTAGCCGTATTCCTCGCCTCCGACCTCTCCGCCTATGTAAACGGGCAGGTAATTCACTGCTGCGGCGGAATGAATACCTGAAGATGGAAATCATCTACGAAGACAACCATATAATAGCCGTCAACAAAACCTGCCATGAAATAGTGCAGGGCGACAAAACCGGCGATACTCCTCTTTCGGAAACCCTCAAGCAGTATCTGAAAGAGAAGTATCACAAGCCCGGAAATGTATATATAGGCGTAGCCCACCGCCTCGACCGCCCCGTAACCGGCATTGTTCTTTTCGCCAAAACAAGCAAAGCCCTCGCACGCCTCAACGACATGTTCCGAACCGACCGGATACGGAAAACATACTTAGCCATAGTTAAGCGCCGGCCTCCCTCGGAAGAAGATACCCTCGTTCACTGGCTCGTACGCAACGAGCAGCAAAACAAATCGTACGCCTACGATAGAGACAAGCCGTTAGCGAAACAAGCCATCCTCCATTACGCATTAAAATCATGCTCCGACAATTATTTCCTGCTGGAGATAGATCTTAAAACAGGCCGCCACCACCAAATACGCGCCCAACTCGCCCACATCGGATGCCCCGTAAAAGGCGACCTCAAGTACGGAGCCGACCGGTCCAACCCCGACGGAGGCATAAGCCTGCACGCCATTAGCGTAGAGTTCATCCATCCCGTATCCAACCTCCCCCTTAACATCGTAGCCCCGCCCCCGGTCGATCCCCTTTGGCAAGCATTATTTTAAAGTAAATAACGGCAATCTCCCGGCAAGCTTCGATTAGATTGAGAAAGCACGGAGCGCAAAAAAATAATCCCCCTGCCTCGCTCCAGAGTACAGGGGGACGCCCGGTCTGATTATGGAATAAAATTTAATGCCTGATGTAGTGCATGATCCTTACAAAGCGCCGGGCTCGCTTTCTAATGAATCGCCGGAAGATCGAAGCGAAGATCAGCAACGACATCAGAACACCTGAGAAAAGGAGCAGATCGATTAGCGTCATGCCGTGGCGATCTCGATCGACGATTTGCCGTATCGAGTCAATATAGCGCCGTTATCATACTTCGTGTAGCTTTCAACTCGCCAATGAGTTTCGATACCGAAGTCGCCGAAAAACGAAAGACCGCTGCCCAGAAGTACCGGCAGCCGTACGATATTAATCTCGTCAATCATGTCGTATTGAAGCAAGTAAGCCGTGAGGCGATGATCGCCCATTACCCACACGTCGCCGCGCCCGCCAACAAGCTGGATGTCGCGAATACGCTCAAGCGGGCCGCGAGTATCGTCAACTATAAGAGAACGGAGGCCGCCGATGCTCTTTACGGGCGACGATAAGGTTTGCCCCCGGTAAGAAAGCACATAACAAGTCTTATCGGCTATCGGCCAGTTTACCGTATGGCTTTGCAGAAGAACATTCTGCATACGATTCATCACAATGGTATCTATCGAATCAAGAAATTCGGGCATGCCGTAATGGTCGAACAGGCTGCCGCCGGGCGAAGGAACCCAATCTACATCGCCGTTGATGCGAGAGCTGTATCCATCAATGGATACGAAAGCAAAAATTTTCAGTTTCTTCATCACTGATCTTTAATTATTAGTTTCTGTATAACAAAAGCGTCACTACTGATCCCGGGCATGCCCGTCCGCGCAAGTCCGCTAACCAAGCGCACAACAGGCACGCCTCAGGATGAGCATTTAGTATTAATCCAAACTTTTCTTTTAACTGTACACAAAACATAGCGGATCTTTTTATTTGTAGAAGACCTTAATGAATGCCGCCCCCCGAAGCTGAGGGAAGTAAACCTCGGTCATGTAGCGATACGGTTCGCCGCCGGCAAGACGCATAAGGCTGCCCAGGCGCCCGGTTCGCGTAGAAGAATCCCAAACCGGCATTTCCAGGATGCGGAACACGTCGTTGCGCCTCGGAAGGTTATAGTCGGAAAGGGCAAGGCGCTTCAACCCGGCCCAATTTATGCCGCCGTCGTAGGTGGCAACGTCGGCCGGGAGGCGAAGTTCGGAGTTGGATGAGATATAGTTCCTTACATTGGCCGCACGCTCGGTGGCCAGCCTGCGGTTTACGTCGGCGTTACCCTCGGGCGAAGCGTAGCCAACCACAACCACCTGGGGAGCATTGTTACCCCGTTTCATCTCGGCTATGGCGAACAGGAGTTCGTGCAGCGTGCGGGCGTTGCCCATAAAGTTGGGGTTGATGCGGCTTGAGCCCACCTCGAAATGGATGGTAAGCGAGCCTTCGCCATTAGTTTCGATATAAGCCTCAACCTCTTCGATCGACGCCATTCCCGCAACAATGTCGCGGTTGGCCGTACTGATGCGCTCTACAAAGGGGCGCCGGGTAACCGGAACCTCGTCTGACGGCGCCATATAATCATCGTCGAGCGCCAGAGCGAGCTTCAGCGGGAAGCGAAATACCGACTGGGCCACAATGCCGTGATAATTCCTCAACGTGGTATATACAATAACGTTAACACCCTCCTCCCAATCGTTTTGCGAAACAGAGGCTTTATACGTAAATCCCGCGGATGCAGGCGTCATAACGCTCGGGATCGCCGACGAGCGGTACTCGCCCGAGCGCTCCTTGCGCAACCTGCTCGTGCGGAACCACTCGCCCTCCATAACATAAGCCGGAAGCGCGGCCATGCGGTTTGCCGGCCCCTCGCGCCCGTCTTTCGACAACTGGGGGGCAACGGTCAGGCTGTAATTCAATCCCGGAGGTTTCAGGCGGGCGTCGAAGGTAAGTTCTATCCTGCCCGTCCTGCGGTTGTAGGCGGCCTTAAGGTTTGAATAAGATGACTGGAGGGGAGTAATCCCGGCGGCGGCGCCTGTTACGGCGAACGCCGCCAGGAGGTCAAGTATAATAATCAGGATATGGTGTCTCATAGCAATTTAATGAATAATGTAAATGAGTGAAATGCCTATTTTGGTGGGGCCAACGTAGGTTTCGCTAATATGCTCGGGCAGCGGGGTGCATTGCAGGCATGGGTTCTTGTTGAACGACAGGCGGGCCACCCCTGCTCCTACAAAGGCCTCGATTCCCCATGCGGGGCTTAACATGAGGTGGAAGCCGTAGCTAACCCCAAGTCCATAGCTGTCGCCCTTATACTGATGCTCGTTATCAAAGAGGAACGGCACGGTGCGCCCGCTAAAATCGTAAGCGGCATAAAAGCCGTGGAGGCCGAAAAAATGTCCGTTAAAGCTTTCCCATGGCCATATACGGTATTCGCCTTCAAGGCGGTAATGTTTTAGCCGCTTGGCGTCGATATCGTTGCCTTTAGGGTTCCAGGGGTTCCATGCCCCGTCGAGGCTGATGGTTGACCGGGGCGTGATTGCAAATTCCGCGCCAAGGTCAGGGGTGGCGGTAGCCCAATATAAAGCGTTGGTTTTTACCGCTATTTGTTGCGCGCCTGCTTTGCATGATATAATCGCGATGCAAGCGGCGGCTACGAGTGTGATGCGCAGTTGAGAGAGGCGCCCGCCACTCCCTGCCTGCCCGCAGGCAGACAGGGCCGGTTTCGGCGCTTGTTTTGGCGTTTGAGTTGCTCTACAACTTATACTACTAACCTTAAATCTATTTACTTGGATCATAAATATCACACTCTATTGATTTTCAGAATATTCTTTTTTAAGAGAAATACCGTTACCGGATATGGCCGGAACCGGTTTGAACGTTAAAACGGAGCGGCGGCAGCCTCCACTATACATTTTTAACATTAAAATGAGATGAACGAGCCTCGCCACGCTACTTTTGAACGTTAAAACGGGTTGAATGAAGCCTCCGGCAAGTGTTTTGAACGTTAAAAAGAGGTTCCGGAGGCTTCCGGCAACCAATTTGAACGTTAAAACGGGCTTTTCGAGGTCTCCACGGAGCGGTTTGAACGTTAAAACGGGGCCGCGGAGGGCTGCGGAAGCCCGTTTCAGTGTTAAAAATGTAAATTCCGGGGCTCGTTGAGCTGTTTTGAACGTTAAAACGGGTTGAATGAGGGTTCGTTGAGGTTTTTTGAACGTTAAAACGGGGCGGGCGATGTTGCCTTCAGGTTTTTTGAACGTTAAAACGGGGTGCGGCTGGTTGCCGTAAGACTGTTTCAGGGTTAAAACAATGTCTCCACATTGTCCGTGGCTTGCCGGGTTGCCGGCGCGTTGGCGGCGGATGCCGGCCCTGCCGTCGCATATGGCGGCGGCAGGGTTTCCGGCTTTCAAATTATGGAGGGTATACATGGGTTGATGATTTTTGAGGGTTGGATTAATTGCGCTTTAGCAATACGTAAAATTCCGGCAGGAGTCCGTTATAAATTTGTCCGAGGGTGTAGGTATCGCCTTGTACGCGTCTTAATATCCAGTATGGATTACCGGGAGGACCGGGATTGGCAACAGGTCGCGCGCTTGCGATATAATAGTCTTTGCCTGCTTCGAGTACGATACCTGCAAGCCGGAAGTGTTCGGCTATTTCATTGGGATCCTTATCGCTGCAATCAAAGGGTTCGTAGCTGCCTCCCATATTGGGCCATTCTTCGTAGGCAAGTCGTTGCAGTATCAGTCCTTCTTCGCCAAGCTGTGTAATGGTTAATTCGGAGCGCGTAACGTCTGTATGGTCTTTCAGCAATACTTTTATGTTACGTGGTTTGCCTTCATTGCGGCTTACATCCAGTACGAGGGTAAAATCTCCGCCGGCGCTGATTGTTGTGCTTTCGGGTATAACTGCGGCCCGGTATTGTTCGTCTACTATAACGTTTAAACCGGAATGGTGCCCGGTGAACGGGAATGTGATGGTTTGTCCCTGCACGTCTACCATTGCAACATTGGAGCGCGTGTCAATATGCAGGGGCAGCTGGTCGATATCGGCGATATGTATTGTTTTATGTCTTGTGCTATCGCTCACATACACTTGTATTGCGCGCGACTTATCCCATGATGTTGCCCTGGCAATCGAAATTTCGCCTATGGCTTCTTCGCCTTGTCGGGCCTTGTCGGGTTCCATTGCGGGGATGTATTTCTTGGCGCTTACTTGCCCGTCGTACACTGCGTAGGCGTACAGTCCGGGGAAGAAGCCTTCGAGGTGTACTCGCAGGGTGGTGTGGCTCGGTTGGAGCACTTGCCTGTCAAAGCGTCCCTTCACGGAATATCCTCCCTGGATAAATTCAACAAGGGAGCCTCCGTTGGGGTAGAATATTTGCCGCCATGAGAGTTCGGTATTTATGCCTTCTTTGTATTCAAAAGCAAGGTGGCAATCGTCCCAGCTATCGGCTGCCGCGATAAGCATTTTACGTTTATGCGAACTGCCGTGCACGATGGTTCCGGGTTTTGTTATGTCTCCAACGGTGCGCATTACTCTTACGTCAAAGTCTCCGCTATATGTTCCTTCAAAATTCAGGTAGTAATTGCTTGTAGCTTCGGATACGCCGTATTCGGGGATCCTTTGACCGCTCGAGGGCGATGGGAATCCGGTTGTTGAGACAAAGCGGAGGCTGGCTGCGGCCTTCCAAACGGTAGTATCTCGCTGTGCGCTTGCGGATGTTGTTGTGAAATGATATTCTCGCGCTGCAAAGATTTCGTCGCCCGGTATGGGGAAGGTTGCAACGTGTGCGTCGTAAGAATCTACTTTGAGGGTTGAGTCTATTTTGAGTTCGGGGCAAATCACCCGCCATTCGGTATTGGTGTATGCGGTAACGTGCAGCAGGTTGTTGAGTTCGTCGTGCCTGTAATAAATGTTTTCGCAGTGAATTTTGGCTGTGCGCGTTATCACGATTTCGTCGGATCCGGCGGGCAATGAGTCGGGGTGGTTGTCGGTTTGGAATTTCACTACGGTACTTACCTGCGTTCCGGCCTTGAGGGTTTCATATGGAGGTTGGGTAGGCGTAAACCATATAGTTCGTTCAACGGGATTGAGCGCTATACTGGTACCGTGATGAACGGTGTTAACGCTCGAGTCGGTTTTGAGTATAACTTTGGAGTACTCGCCGTCGGCCGAGAATTTCCAGCCTGCGTTTGTGGTTATCCTGACGCTTTGAGGCTCGATTGATTCGCCGAAGTTGATTTGCTTTGATTCGGGGCTAATTATCTTAACGTGCGGCGGCGTTCCTTTTTGCTTGATGGGGAAGGTTATGTATTGCCATCCGGGCACGGTAGACATTACTCCAACGTATGCGGTTCTTCGTCCGTAATTCGGGTTCTGGAATAGCTCGAAATGATAGTCGACTAATACTTCCGGCCTTGCCGGGTGTTCGTCGAGATCGGTAAGCTTGAGCATATTTCCGGTCCATGGGGCGTTTGAGGGGTTATTTTGCGGCATAAGGTTAAGCTTCCAGGGTATTTCGGAGAGTATCTGGATTATCTTGTTGCCTTGGTCGGCGGCTTCATATCCTGCATCCGGAAGTCCCACCATTCCGAACATCGAATCGGTATTTAGCTGTATGATGGTTACCACTTGCGTGTCCGACAGGCCTTCTGCATTGGCGGTTCGGATCACCATGTGGACCGTTCCGGAGCCTCCGGCCACGGGTTGTATAATAAAGTTGGTAGCTTTTGTATTATGATAATCTTGCGGCCCTTTTCCGGGGAGGAATTTGATGGATCCCGTGGTGGTATATATTACTGATCGAACTGCATCGGCCGGCATGGATGTTACCTTAACTGTTTTGGCATCGGGAGCCGATAGCGGGAATATTAATACCGAGGGCGATGCGGTAAGTCCATGCGGCGATTCGTTGGTTTGCCTCACCGTGATGGATTTCTTTAAAGCTCCGGCCTCTACGGTGAACGATGTTTCGCGCGGACTGTCGGTTTCCTTTATCTCGCTTGGCTTAATGATAACCCGGATGTATGATAGCGGCGCTCCTTTTACATATCCGGAATCGTTGGGCGAGGGTGAAACGAATTGCAGCCATGAGGCGACATTGGCGGCGTTGATTCGCCATCCGCTGGATACGTCGGTGTATATCCTCATGCTGTCGGCGTCGCCCGGGGCATAGAACAGGAATTCGTCGCGGTCAACGCTAAGTACGTGGATTCCGTCGGTTACCTGGTGAGGCATGTCGCTGTCGATCCATGGCTCTACTTCGCCGATTATATTAAGAGGTTTGTTTTTAAGAGCGCCGTCGATATCGGGGTATCCGGGCCCTGTGATGCGGCTTATTGAGATGCTGTAAAGGTAATTCCGGAGTAGGTGGAGATGTTCCTTTGCTCCGCCGGCATTGGTTTTCTCAAAGTCAACCCTGTAATATGTAACATTCTGGCTGTTGAGGAATTTGCCGCCGATGATGATGCAGGGTGATTCTTCGTAGGCTGTTGAGGCTTCGTAGGGTACGCCTTTTTCAGCTTCAAAAGAATATATTACGCCTTTCACTTCGTGCTCCAAGGTTTCGGCCTCAACATAGTTTTCGGCGTATGCCAAGTAATTATCCGCTCCCTTTTCAGGTTTGGGGTTGTCGGGCAAGCTGGGCGTAACGGCCTTTGGCGACGAGCCGGTCCAAACGTTGGGAGCGGCCACATTAGGGATCAATCGTCCTACCGTATTGCGGTTCATAAGATACACTCCGCTCATCTTAAAGTTATTTTTAGCCTCCCCGATGATACTAACGTCGATCTTGGCTACCATTCTTGTCAGATGGAAAGTTGAGTGCGCCTCGCCGAGTCCTGTCTTCGAGTCAATGGAGACTCCTGGGGCCCATCCCCACATCGGGATCGGGGTGTAGTTGCTGTCGCTTTTCTTCACAATCCAGCCGTTAGGGCGTTCGATGTTGAAGGCGTTGGTAAGATCATTGCGGGTTAGGCCTTGGTTGTTGGGGATACCGTCGGGGTATAATTGCCGGATGATGCTTCCGCCGTTTGCAATAGTCATGATGTCGACCTTCTCGTTGCTTTTGGTTGGCGAAACTTTGGCCTTGTATCTTTTAACCATCGGTTCGTTATCAAGATTGTCGAGGATAGCGTCGGCGGAGTAGAGGAACTCGCCGGTGGTTTTGAAGACGAGGATTTTGACGTCGTTGAGTTCGTTTTCGTCAGCGAGGGTTAAAGCCCTTGTTGAATTATTGGGGAGTTTGAGTTTGAACGAGATAATACCTTCTTCCAAGGGATGAGTTTGTCCTCCTCCGTTGTCGTTATCGTTGTCGTCTTCAAACGTGCAGGTTGTTGTAAGGGTTGCGAAGCCGGCAATAAGGCAAAGCGTGAATAATATATGTTTGAAACAAGTTTTCATGATGAGTATTTTTTTAGTAAGTACCTTGTTATTCCGGGAAAACAGGATCAACCGGTTCAACATGCCATGGAGGCAGCGTGATGATGATATTAGTTTTATCGTTGGGATCAAATTCAATCCATATTTCAATATCATCCAAATTAAAATCGGAGGGATAAAATTCCTTGACGTAGTCGAGCAATTTCACAGAGGCGATAGGCTCGTTGTTCTGTTTTACATTCACGAGGATATTGTTGGTGATCGGTTCGAACACGGTGCAGAAATGAGATACCCATAGAGTTTCGGACTGGATATCGGCCATTTGACTGCTTCGGGTAAAAGCCTTTTTCGTTGAAGTTAGAGTGCGGTAAGAAAAGTCATAAAATGTAGACAGCTCGCTTACTTCAACCAAAGGCGAATTATAGGTCGACTCGGTTGAGATGCCCTTGATGTAAACGATAATTGTTCGGTAAGCTCTGATGAACTCTACGTCTTTTACTATATAATCGCCGAAGTTGGCATTAATGGAGTATAGGGTATCGGCTCCGGCCACAGCTCTTGTGCCACCGCTCCCCGAATTAATATGCCTCCTGGCCGGCGCATAATAGAGCGAATCGCCCGGCACGGCATTCATTGATACGAAAGTGCTGTTCAGTATGGTTTCGCAGGCAGTAAGCGGCGATACTTCAGAGCTAACGCCGACATTAGCCCAGCAGGCAACCATATATTGGCCCGGAACCAGCGATAAATAAGTCCCCATGAAGCCCGACCGTTCCATTTCATTCTTTTCCACACGTTTGCGGGTAATAAAGAGGCTGTCGCTGTTGAATACAAACACATCCACTGAGCTTATTTGTTGCATAAACAAATTTCGAGCATGCGGATATAGATAGAAATCAAGCCGCACGTTGTCGGTATAACATTCCGATAAATCGTCGTTAACACAGCTTGCGAGGGCAATAAGAAGGAAGGCGAACGGTAAGGTTACGTTTAATAGATTGCGTTTCATAATATTTTTCCTTGTTAATGTTTAGAGTTCCGCTATAACTCGGGTGAAATATCTTCAACGTACCAATCTATCGGCAACATAGCTACATTAATATTTATATAGCTGTCGTCAGGATGATTGGAAACGTTGTCGAGTGAGAAGGCTACATCGGAGAAGTAATATATCCAGCCTTTCTGCAAAAATTGCAGCTCCCCGCCTTTAGAAGAAAATCCGCTAATGGTGATGAAACAATCGTTTATTGTAGTCCCCTCCCCAGTATTTCCTAAAGGGCGATAGGTAAGTTCTGCAAAACGTATGATAATACGAGGCAGGTAAGCGGTAGTTCTCAAATCGTCGATATCGTTAGGGAAAACATTGTACGCCCACACATCTTTGCCGGCAGGAGGAGTGTATATATTGGGGGCATCCGCACTGTTGTGCGGCAGTCCCGACGACAGATTGGAGTATATAAACATCTCCATATAGTCTTTATAAGGGGAATTGGGCGATTCGGTTCCGATGAAATCTTCCTCCTCGTTGTGGAAAATCAATGTGCTTGGCTGTCCATTCAGGCGTGAATTGCCGAAGAAGTTGTTAATAAAAATGCCGGCCATCTTAAAGCCTGTTATTTCATAAGGCTTCCCATCGTACGACAAAATTTTGGAAGCTACAGTTGTGATTTTGGCAACCTCAATCCTTGCGGCAAGCAATGTCATTACAATGTTAGCCTCAGCCCGGTAAAGAGCGTTCGACGATGGTTTCAGCTCCGAAACTCCTCTTAGCGGTACGTTGCCTATACCTTCATTCTCATCATAAATATCGCTTGTACTGATCAAAAGATTCTCAATAGACGAGATCGAACCGGAGGATTTGGCCATCCGCCCTTCATTAAGTTCAGCCGGTACATTAAGATAAACATGGCAGTAAACGGCGTCCGAGGGAGTCTCGGCAATTACGACGCCCGTAGTTTGAAGCTCTTTCAAGCTGATTATACTGCCTTCGGAAGTCTCCGCATCCTTATCAATCTTTCTGTACGAAAGGATGGTTCCATTCATTGAGGTCAGATAAAGATATCCGTTGGCTACAATTGCCGTTTGCCCGTTGATCCGTTTCTGCGGTTCCGCACCCGACCGGGTTGACGTGATCCGAAGTAGCTTTACCATCACTCCAATCGCTTCGTCGTTACGCGCGGGTGGGCTTAGCGTATTATTCTGAACGCATCCTGATAGCATTATCCATGTAAACAGAACCTCGCTCATTCCTTTTGTCGTTAATATTACTTTCCTTATTTCCATATTACTATTGTGTTTAATGCTTCTGTCTGTACTCTTCTGATCGATTCGCAGATTTTTTACTTGCCCCTGCCGCCCATAAAGGCAGCAGGATGCAAGATTCAGTTTCTGCGCGTAGGTTAAAATTCAAATGAAAATGCGTCTTCATTGTGAAGACAACGCAAACGTATGCGGAAACCGAGTTATCAGAATTCATCATATCGTTCACATTCTTCATCGTTACATTCGCAGAATAAACTTTTTTTTCACGCAACTGCATGCTGAAATTCATCATATCGTTCATTGCATTTTAGCTGTTTTTTTCACGTGCTCGACAAGTATCGACAATTCAATTGCTTGTTTCATTAGAATGAATAACATTCGCGCAGAAATGATTCATCATTCCGTTCATCATGTCAATTTCTTCCTCATATCGCCGGGAGGGCTGCCGTAGGTTTTCACGCACCAATTGTAAAACGAGGTGACAGACGAAAACCAGTACTTATCGGCCAGCTCTTTAAAGTTGGCTTCATTGTCCATCAAGTCTCGGTATATTAATATTTTCTTCTGCTCGGTAATCCATTGTTGCGCCGTGCATCCGAATGTTTTCTGGAAATGCCGGTAAAAGCTCGACGGGGTGAATCGCATCGCTTCAGCCAAATCGTCGATCGTTTTGTATTTGAACCACGAGGTTTTTACCGCATCCGAAAATGCAATATCGTTGCTCAGCGCCGGGTGGAATATCCTGAACAGCTCCTGGCGGGAATAATAATTGTACAGCAGCATATACAGCTCCCTAATCTTAGCATCAAAATATCCCTTGCTCCTTATGCCGTCGGCAATGGCGGTGTACAGCCCTTTCAGGTAATGCCATATCGACGGCATCACTACGCTAAGGTTCACTTCGTCTGTATCAATTAAGTCGTCCTTTTTGTTGAAGAACTCTGCCAGCTTAATAGCTTCATTTAGCTCCGTGAGCGTAAGCGTGCGTACGATTACTAATATAAGGCTACCCTTGGCGAACAGGCATAACTGATCGCCGGAACGAACGAACGACAGGAATCCTTTTCGGATTGCTTTCGGCTCATAATGGCCAACGGTGATCTCCGCGCTGCCTTCCATTATAAACAGTAAGGAATGATGATCGCTGGTATCTTTCCATGTATCGCCTTTTAAAATACGCCTTACTTCAATAGCGTTACCTTCGCGGTCGTCATAACTGAAATAGTTTGAATCGTCTTTGATTCTGATTGCTTCCATGATTCTTGATTTTAATTGTTGTCGGTTTCTATGAATTGTTATTATAGCCGTGATAATATGATTACACGGCCGGTTACATATAGCAATGATAGGAACGTACAGGTGTTCACAATGAGTGTTGCTTTGCTTTCTGTAAAGATTATAGAATGGTGTTTTGTTTAATGTAAACGTCGCAAACATATCTATATCTATGTCCCCTTCGGTTCATCATTTCATTCATAATCTTCACCGGAGCATTCATGCACCATTTTCTTCTTCACCCGTATGGCCTGAACATTCATCAATGCCTTTACAAGAGTTTTTAGTTCAATATATCGCCCTTTCTTTTATTCGTATGTTTCACATTTTTAGATAAACATCGCTACGCTATCCCCTTCGGGAAATGCTTCATCATTTCATTCGTCGCCCGGCTTATACATTAATTGTTTTCGACAGTGAATGTTTACGGCCCGGCTTAAAACATGTTTACGGGAAGAGTTTAGAGTCTTTTTCATAATATCCCGCATTTTGATGCGTCACTTCTGACTGTTGATATCGCTTCGGATGAGTTTCAATATTTCCACACATCGTTTTCAGAGAAATTTGCCGTGAAAATAAGTAATGGTTGACAAATCGCGCTTACATTATGTATACTTTTTGTACATCTACATTTTTTGAATGTAAATCAAAGCAGATACCCTTTGTAAACAATCGTGGCGAGTAGATAAGTATCAAGCATTTATCCCTCATCCTACCGATACGATATTATTCGCCCCAAAAGCCCTCACAACGCTCCTACCCTTTATTCTTATTTTTTTAATACGTTTGCTCCCACATAATAACAATCTAAATATTACTATTTATGAAAATGAAAAAGCAACTACTCTTTATCCCGCTCTACGGATTTCTGCTGACACTCTCGGCATGTACAACAAAACCCTCCTACGAGTACGCTTTCCTCGATCCCGATTTACCCATCGACCGGCGAGTCGACGATCTCGTAAGCAGGCTTACCATTGAAGAAAAGATTGCGCAAATGCTCAACAATGCGCCGGCCGTTGAACGGCTACGAATCCCAGCCTATAACTGGTGGAACGAGGCGCTGCACGGAGTGGCGCGCAGCCCATATCCGGCCACCTCGTTCCCACAGGCCATCGGACTTGCCGCTACGTGGGACGAAAACGCTACCCTGCAAACAGCCGACTTTATCTCAACCGAAGGACGGGCCATTTATCACGACGCAATGCGCAAAGGACAGCCAAGCATCTATACCGGACTAACGTATTGGACCCCCAATATCAACATCTTTCGCGATCCGAGATGGGGCCGGGGGCAGGAAACCTACGGCGAAGACCCGTTCCTTACCGCAGCTATCGGAACTGCATTTGTGAAAGGCCTCCAAGACAATGATCCGAAGTACCTGAAATCGTCGGCCTGCGCAAAGCATTTTGCAGTGCATAGCGGCCCGGAATGGAACCGGCATACCTATAACGCCGAGGTGTCGCAGTTCGATCTGTGGGATACCTACCTCCCAGCATTCCAACGGCTCGTGGTCGACGCCGGAGTATCAGGCGTTATGTGCGCCTATAATGCCTATTTCGGCGAACCTTGCTGCGGAAGCGAAGCTTTGATGATGGAAATCCTGCGTAACCAATGGAAGTTCGACGGATATGTTACTTCCGACTGCGGAGCTATCGACGACTTTTACCGCACTCACAAAACCCACCCCGACGCACCAACAGCCGCAGCCGACGCCGTGCTACACGGAACCGACTGCGAATGTGGCAACCGCACATACTTCGCCCTCGCCGAAGCCCTCGAAAAAAACATGATAACCGAAGAGCAAATCGACCTCTCGCTCAAAAGACTGTTCAAGATCCGCTTCCGGCTCGGAATGTTCGATCCCGACAGCCGCGTTCCTTACGCTTCAACCCCGGTAGAGGCGCTCGAAGCCCCGGCGCATAAGGCCCACGCTCTCGAAATGGCAAGAAAGTCGATCGTATTACTGCGCAACGAAGGGAATATTCTTCCGATAGATAAAAACAAGGTGAAAAAGATTGCCGTGATAGGCCCCAATGCCGACAGCAAAAACGTACTCCTCGCCAATTACTACGGATACCCCACCGAAGTTGTTACCCTCCTCCAAGGCATACGCAACAAAGCCTCCGGCATCGAAATAGTATACGACAAAGGCGTAAACCTGACCGACGATTACGTATTTACCCCCGCCCAACGCCCCGAACTCTTCACCGTCGACGGCCAGCAAGGATTTAAAGCCCAATACTATCAAAACCTCGGCTACGAAGGACCCCCCGCCGTTTCGCGCATCGAAACGCAAATCAACTACCAATGGGGCGACGGCGCCAGCGTGGCCGACAGCGTAATAGCCCGCCGCATGTCGGCCGTATGGACAACCCTTTTCACCCCCGACCGCACCGAAAACGTTTGCTTTGAACTTAAAGCCGACGATCGCGCCGAACTCTACATCAACGGCAAAAAACAAGAAAAAACAGGCCTCATCGACGCATATTATCCCCTGAAAGCCGAGCAAGGCAAAACCTATCAAATAGAAATAAAATACATACAATTTGCCGAAAATGCCGAGATAATATTCAACATCGGATCCCTCAAGCAAGCCAACCCCCAAGCCACCGCCGCGCTTGCCGCCGAGGCCGACCTTATCATCTTTGCCGGAGGAATATCAGCCCGAGTTGAAGGCGAAGAAATGGGCGTGCAAATCAACGGCTTCAGGCGCGGCGACCGCACCTCCATAAGCCTCCCCCAGGTTCAGTCAAACCTCCTCCGAGCCTTGCAGGCAACAGGCAAGCCCGTAGTATTTGTACTCATGACCGGCAGCGCAATAGGCCTCGAATGGGAATCGCAAAACATTCCGGCCATTGTTAACGCATGGTACGGCGGGCAAGCAGGCGGGCAAGCCGTTGCCGACGTGCTTTTCGGCGATTATAACCCCGCCGGGCGCCTCCCCGTTACCTTCTACAAAAGCGTTGACGACCTGCCCGACTTCGAGGATTACAGCATGGCCAACCGCACCTACCGCTACTTTAAAGGCGAGCCCGTTTATCCCTTCGGATACGGGCTAAGCTACGCCGGCTTCCGCTACGACAACCTCGACGCCCGGCCGTCGGGCAAATCGGTTGTAGTACGCGCCGAAGTAACCAACACCGGCAGCCTTGCGGGCGACGAAGTGGTTCAGCTCTACCTCTCCAACAAGCGCGACTTCACAACCCCCATCCGTTCGCTTAAAGCCTTCCGCCGCATCCACCTCAAGCCCGGCGAATCGCAAAGCGTAGAGTTTAGCCTCTCCCCCGGCGAGCTTACGGTTGTAAACGAAAAAGGCGAACCGGTACCCATGCAAGGCGAAATAACAATCTCCATAGGCGGAGGCCAGCCCGGCGAAAGCCTCCTCGCCTCGCGGCAATGCCTCGTAACAAGCCTCGCGCTTTAAAGCGTAATTCATGATGCTAAAGCAATGTTAGCCTGTTCAATCCGGAACAGGACCCATTCAAAACCAAATTCCTCCCGGGAGAAAGCAGATTCCTCCCGGGAGACAACCAATTTCTCTTGAAAGAAAGCAGATTTCTCCTGGGGGAAAACCAATTTCTCCTGAGAGAAAGCAGATTTCTCCCGGGGGAAAACCAATTTCTCCTGAGAGAAAACAGATTTCTCCTGGGAGAAAAGTAATTTCTACTGAGGGAATCCCAATTTTTACTGGGGGAAAAAGCAATTTTTACTGGGGGAAAGTAATTTCTCCCGGGAGAAAAACAATTTCTCCTGGGAGCAAACTTATTTCTCCCGGGAGAAAAAAAAGCTTTTCTTTACTTTTTCGTTTTTTCCGGAACGTAATACCCTTTGGCCGTTAAGGCGGCGGAGTTTTGCCCGTCTTTAATCCTGCTTTCCTATTGAAAATTCCCTCGCCCCCTTTACCCGTTCGACAAAGCATAAATCGTGCGAAACGATAATCAGCGCGCCCTCGTATTCGTTTACCGCCGCGGCAAACATATCCATGCTGCGGATGTCGAGGTTGTTGGCGGGCTCGTCGAGAATTAAGAGATCTGGCGAGGAGGAGCGGAGGGTTAAGCAGCAGAGCGTAAGGCGCATTTTTTCGCCGCCGCTTAATAACGCGCATGGCTGTTGCCAGCTTCCGGGGCTAAACAGGAAGCGGTTGAGGCGGGTTTTAACCTCGTGTTCGGGCAGGGCCGAATCGTTAAAGAGCTGCGCCTGGGCGTAAATGCCGCGCCCGGCGTCGACAAGCGAGTAATTCTGGTCGACATAGGCGTATACGATTCCGCCGGTCCGGGTTACTGATCCCCCACCGGGCTCCAGCTCTCCGAGAAGGATACGTATAAAGGTTGTTTTGCCCGATCCGTTGGCTCCCACGATCCTTACCCGCTCGCCGGCCGATATGGAGAAGTCGGCCGGCGCATTTGGCAGCGAGCTCCCGTTGGGCCCGCGAAGCCAAACGCCCGACGCGCATATCAGCGTTTTCCCGCGATTAATGGCGGGAGGGCTGAAGCCGAATTTCATTACCTCGCAGGATGGGGAATCTTTTCGCAGCGCGCCTACTTCGTGGGTTAAAGCGTTTATTTTGGCTGCGTGGGCGTCTTTTAGCTTCGCGGTGGTATTTTCGGCTGCGGCTTTCCGGCGGCCGACAAGTATTGTGGGCATTCCGGTATCTTTTTGCCGCGAGCTTTGCCGCTGTCGGCGCTCGGATACTTCGCGCTCTGTTGCCCTGGCTTTACGCAGGGCTTTTTCTTTATCGTGCAGCTCGTCGGCAAAAGCATTGTTTTTTGCCTCTTTCTGTTCTCTGAAAAAGGTATAGTTTCCTCCATAAATGTCGATTCCTTTTGGGCCAAGCTCGCAAACGGGCGAGAGCATCTCGAGCAGGGCCCGGTCGTGGCTTACGATAATCATTGTTGCCCGCGAGGCTTCGATGCGCTCGTACAGGAGGTTGCGACCGGCGGCGTCGAGGTGGTTGGTAGGTTCGTCGAGCAGGGCTATTGCGGGGTTGTGGATCTTGATTCCGGCCAAGATGATTTTCATTTTCTCGCCTCCGCTAAGATTTTCAAATCGGCTGCTGATCGACGTCGGATAAACGCCCCATTCGCTCAGCGCCTCCATACATCGTTCTTCGAGGTTCCAATCGTCGTCGAGCGCGGCAAAGTTGTCGGCCGAGGTATTGCCTGCAAGAATCTCGCGAAGGGCTTGGAATTTGCGCTCCACCTGCAAGGCGGCGGCAATGGTTGTAAACGTTGTTTGTCCGGCAAGCTGCGGCGCGTAAAACGGCCTGGCTGCCACCGATAGGCTTCCCGACGAGGCCGGCAGCCGTCCGGCGATGATTTGCAAGAGTGTTGATTTGCCGGAGCCGTTGTTGCCGATAAGAGCTGCTTTGTCGCGGTGGAGGAGGGCGAGGCTTGCGCCGGAAAATAGAAGGTTGCCGTTGGGATGTATGTATTCTATGTTTTTTAGAGTAATCATATTTCTTTCCTGTATTAAGATGGTAAATAACAAAACGGAGAATGAGCGCGCCGCGCAGGGGCCGGCGTTGCTGTTGGGGGGAGGGTTGGAAAGAATTATTGATTACATCCGGGTAGTAGTATTTGTTGAGTGGCGCAAAGGTAAGATATTTTGGGAGGAGACGGAGGCGATGCCGGCGCGGGGTTTTCGTTCGGGTTATCAGTGTATTAGCTTCGTTTCTCAAAAAGGGATCATTGCGTGGCATAAAAGTTGAATCAAAGGGTGAAAATCATAGGGGGGGGTGGTGCGTATGATGAATATTATGCAGATAGCGATGAATTTGTGCAAGCAGCACGGCTAATACCTTTGCCGCGTCGCTAAGACATAAAGCATTTAATTCATTAACTACTAAAAAACTAAAAACAACAAGACACAGAAATCAAAAATCGAAAACCAACCGGGAAGCCCTCGCAAAATGCCCGGCGCTCCCCAATCAAAAGACAGAATTACTCTTTTGATAAAATCTCTCCTATAAACATTCAAATTGTTATTAAAAAAATTCCTACAATGAGTAAACATTTTCTCTCTCTTTTAGTTTTGACCGGCCTCGCCCTAATCGGCTTACAGGCTTGCTCCATGGAGGAAACCGTTCTGAAAAGCGGCAGCGAACAGCCCAGCGGCCCCACTCCCGTGAGGTTCTCCTCCAATGCTCCAGTCACCCGCACCACGCTTGGAGGTACCGAGTGGGTGCAGGGTGATTCGATAGGTATATATATGGTAAAGAACGGCGACGCAATCGGCATTAATTTGGCCAACAACCGCAAGCATACCGTTTTCCATACCCCCGGCGGAGGCTTGCCCGGACAGCCCGACATTATAACTCCCGACGGCGACGGCAACCGTATCTACTGGCAAGGCGGTATCGACATGAACTTCATCGCCTACTACCCCTATCGCCCACTCATCACCTCCTACACCTACCCGATCGACGTTAGAATCCAGGACAACGATTCGCTTATCGACGTGCTGTACGTAAGAGACAACACCACCCCCATGAACGTAGGCACACACGGCGGACCGGGCCAAACGGTCGACCTCGTATTCGAGCACGTTATGAGCAAGGTGATCATCAACGTTACCACCGACAACAGCACAACCAACAGCGACGTAGTTATCGACGGCATGAAAACCTTCGCCTACAATTCGCCGCTCACAGCCAACCTCAACCTCAACGACGGAGCGCTCGCCATATCCGGGCAGCCCGGCATAATCGAGATGAAGGGCATCGCCAAGGCGGCAAGCTTCGATACCGCCTACCAGGCCATAATCATCCCACACAAGGTTGATAACGCCTCTACCGGAAACGAGTACTTCCAGTTTCAAACCATCAGGCGGTTTTACAACCTTGAGCTTACCGACCAGTTCCTCTTTGAACCCGGATACGTATACACCTTCGACGTAACCCTCGAAGGCGAAAGCAGCGTGAAGTTCACAGCCACCGTAAAATCCTGGACCGAATGGCAGCCGCAAAACCCGGGCGACGACGAGGCTACCGTAGGACAAGACAACACCGGAGCCCTCTCCCGAAAAGTAATAGCAGGAGGCCTCGATACGCTCACCCTGGCTTACGTAAGAGCATCGTCGGTATTCAACATCGGAACCAACAAGGCCAAACATGCCAACGGAATGCTCAGCACGCCCATACACCAGGTTCAGCTCGCAAGCTCATTCCGCATGACAAGCACCGAGATTACCAACGCCCAGTACTGCCTGTTCCTTAACACCGCGGCCGGAGTAACAAAAGACGGCAACAACGCCAAGCTCGACGTTAACGCCATCGCCCCCGAAGTTCCCGCCGGCAGCAGGATACTCATGGCAACAGGCAAAGGCATCAGCTACACAAACAACCTCTGGACGCCCGATGCAGGCAAAAACAACTTCCCCGCACAAAACATAACCTGGTACGGCGCCATAGCCTACGCCAAATGGGCCGGAGGCGACCTCCCAACCGAAGCCCAATGGGAACTTGCCGCACGAGGCGACATCCCCGACGATAAAGACTTCATCTCGCCAAGCCCCTCATACGACGGAAGCAACATGATCACCGCCTACGCCGTAAGCGGATCGGTAGCCGCCGTTGGAAGCAAAACCGCCTTTAAAGGACTGTACGACATGTTCGGCAACGTTTACGAATGGTGCTACGACCGGGTGCCCGACAATACCAGCGGATACATAGGCATACTGCCCGGACAATGCGTTAACGACCCCCTCGGCAACGAACCCATAACCGACAACACATACGCCATAATGCGCGGAGGAAGCTTCTCAGCCAACACCGACGTTACAGGCAACAGCAACACCTCCTACTGGATCGGGCAACGATACGCCAGGCAGCTAAAACAAGTTGCCGAATGGGCAGGATTCAGAGTCGTATTCAGCGTACACTAACATGGGCAGTTAAATTTTAATTCAGCATAAACCATATGAAAGCAATAAGACATATTAAAACCCTTGCGGCATCGCTGCTTATAGTAGCCCTGCAAGCATGCTCGTCGAGCGAAATGCTTGGCCCCGACGGCAACAACCCCTCCGACAACAAGAAAACCCCCGTTAAGTTCTCATCCGACGCCAGCATCGGAACGCGCACCACAGCCGGAGGCAACGAATGGGTAACCAACGACTCGGTAGGCATCTATATGATGAGATTCGGCGACGGCATCGACCTAAGCATCGCCGACAACCGGATCTACGTAATACAGGCCGACGGCTCCACCCAAATAGCCCTCGAACCCGTTACGCACGAGCAAACAATCTACTACCCCGACGCTGCCACCTTCCTGAACTTCATCGCCTACTACCCCTGGCGACCATACGGCGACAACGATATAAAAAACTATATCTACCCCGTAAACCTCAGCAACCAGGAAGACAGCGCCCACATCGACCTCCTCTACGGAACCTACGACGGAACCTACAACGGAACCGGAACCGGCATCCAGCAATCATCCAACGCCGTCGACCTCCGGTTTGAACACCAGCTGAGCAAGCTTATCATCAACGTTAAAGCCGAAGACCCCACCGACGTTATCATACCCGGCATGAACGCCATGATAAACAGCATGCAATCGCAGGCCGACTTTAACCTCGCAACCGGAGCCCTCGCCCTCAAAGGATCCAAAAACGCCATCGGCATGGTAGGAATACCCATAACAACCGCCGGATACGACACCGCATTCCAGGCCATCATCCTGCCGCACACAATATCCTCCGCAGGCGACGAGCTCATACAGATGAATACCATCAAAAGGCAATTCTCCTGGGATATATCCCACTCCGTAATCGCCGCCTTCGACCCCGGCATGCAATACACCTTTAACCTCACCCTCGTGGGCGAAAGCCAGGTATACTTCACAGCCGAGATCACCCCATGGCAAGACGGCGGCAGCATTACCGCCACCAAGCCCAACTCGCCCTCCGGAACCATAACCAAAAGAGCCATAGCCGGCGGCCTCGACACCCTCGACGTGGTATTCATCCACCCCAAAGAACCCTTCATGATGGGATCTGCGCTAATCAACGGAAATGTCGGCGGCATCCCCAGCACGCCCGCGCACAAGGTAACCCTCACCCAATCATTCCTGATGTGCCAGGGCGAGATAACCAATGCCGAGTTCGCCCTCTTCCTCAACGCCCACGGAGCCACCACAGGCTCCGCCAACGAAATAAATATGGACGTAAGGCCATGGATACCCGGAGTGACCGCCGCCTCCGTAAGAGTAGGAATGTTAACCGACCCCAATCCCCCCACCATCGGCGACTACGGCCTTAGAGTATCCGGCGGCAAGATTGTTCCCTCGCCCGGACGCGACAACAACCCCACGGTAGGCGTAACCTGGTACGGAGCCCTTGCCTACGCCCGCTGGGCCGGCGGAACCCTGCCCACCGAAGCCCAATGGGAATACGCCGCCCGCGGAGGCCTGCCCGCAACCGCCAACTACGCCAACGGAACCGCCGACGGCAGCGGAACCCCGCCCCTAAGTAACTTCGCATGGTTCAACAAAGCCGGCGGCTCCGGCAACAAGCCGGTAGGCGCGCCGTTCACAGCCAACGGCTACAACCTGTACCACATGACGGGCAACATGAGCGAATGGGTGCTCGACCGCACGGCCACCAATACCGAAGGCTACCCCTCCGCCCTGCCCGTAACCGATCCAGGCGGAACCGGCGACGCCCTGCCGCTAACCGACGCCAGCATAGGCGTGCTGCGAGGAGGAGCATATAACAGCCTTCAAAGCGAATCATACCTCGGCGTCCGCTTCACGATGAAAGTGAAAGACAGCAACAGCCATCAAGGCTTCCGCATAATCTTCCCGCTGCAATAAGCGGCGTCCGGCGGCAGCGTCAAAGCAAGCGAAGCCCCGGTTCGACAACAAGTAATTGTTTTTTTTAGAAATAGAAATTTTTTCTCATCAAAGAGAAGCCAAAACCACCAGCCGCCTGCCGGGAGCGATCTTAGCAGGCGGCTATTTTTATGTTCCGCGGGCGTAACCGGCTTGTTACCCCGGCCGCGAAACCTCGCAAGCCACCGCCCCAAACCTTTACAACGCCTGGAAACCTTCCGGGAATCCCGTTTGAGCTATTACAATGTTTGGAAACCTGCCGGGAATCCCGTTTGAAACTCTACAACGCTTGAGATTCTTTCCGAAAACCGCCTTGAACCTTGACAATGCCTGGAAACCTTTCAAGAATCCCGGTTAGAGCTTTTATAACATTAAAATTACTTCCCGCAATTAATTTGGAGCCATTACAATATTGAAATCACTTCCCGCAATTAGTTTGGAGATATTGCAATATTGAAATTGCTTCCCGCAATTAGTTTAGAGATATTACAATATTGAAATTACTTCCCGCAATTAGTTTTAGAGCTATTACAATATTGAAATTGCTCTCCGCAATTAGATTTAATATATTACAATATTGCATTTTTTTCACAGCATCAGATTTGAGCTTTTACAATATTGAAATTCTTCCCTGGAATTGGATTTGAATGTTTACAACATTGTGCGCCTTACTGCAATTGGATTTGAACTTTTACAATATTGAAATATCTTCCAGGAATTGGATTTGAGCTTTTACAACATTGCGATATCTTTCTATAATTATATTTGAGCTTTTACAACATTGTGATTCCAGCCAGGAATTAGATTTAAGCTTTTTACAATATTGTAATATCTTCCAAGAATTGGATTTGAACTTTTACAACATTGCAATTCCTTTCCAAGATTAGATTTAAGCTTTTACAATATTGTAATGTCTTCCAAAAAAATTATTCTTTACAATATTTTGATTCCGTTCGCGAATCCGGTTGTGGTTTCCCATTTCCAGAAGCTTCCGCGCCGGTAGCGATGTACAAGGCCGGCGTTGCTGCAACTGCGGCGGCTCCCGGCCGGTACGCCGGGCAGGCTCATTAATGCCGGTCTTTTCCTGAGAGATTAAAACCCGGTTTGCTCCCGAAGGATGTTAATGTCATACGGTTTGCGATACGTTAACGGTTAACGCATCTTGCAGGAAATTATTGGGGGGAGAACGCAGCGGCTTGCTGCCTCGAAAGCTGCCGCGGGGGCTTCAATCGAACAGGATAACGGTCATTTCGCGCGCTCCGTGGGCGCCATAAACGAGGCTTTGCTCGATGTCGGCGGTTTTCGACGGGCCGCTGATAAACACTCCGAAGCCGAAGGTTTCGACGGCGAGCCGGTCGTAGGCCTGTTGCATGTCGGCGATGATGTCAGAGGTTTTCAGCTTCAGGATGAGGTGTGGGGTGATGAATGGCAGGATGCGGTGTGGGAGGTCGCCGTCGTCGAGCCAGATGGCTCCGTTTTCGGCAACGCCGAATTGTCCGGGGAACAGCACTTCGGGGAGCTTGTCCCAGCGTTCGGGGTCGTCGGCGGGGTTTTGGTATTCGCGGGCTACTTCGGGGTTGGTAAAGTCGAGCAGGTTGGGCCATTTATCAAGGGGAATGTCTTCTTCTTTGTGATAGAAGAGGGTTTCGGCTCCTGCGGCGCGGGCGTTTCTTATAAATGTATTAAGCAGTACGGTGCGGCTCATATTTTTTTTCTCGATTCGTGTTTGGAGTACCATTGCTGGAATGTTTGCCGTGGAGGGACGGGCAGTTTGCGGCCTTTTGTCCATGACCGCAGCGGGATGTAAAGTATGGCGGGGAAGTATCGGAGCACAAGTCTGCCTATTGCTCCGCCTGTCCGGTACAATGCGTTGTTCGACAATCCCCAGGCTGCAACTTTCAGGGCGGCGCGCCTGATAAGGGGCGTTGATCCTTGCGAGTTTAATTCCTGCCTCAAGTTGTAAAGGTTTTCGTGGAGGCTAACTTTTACGGGGCAGACATTGGCGCACGATCCGCATAGCGAGCATGCAAAGGGGAGGTCGGCCGAGGCGGCGGGATTGCGCAGCGGAGCGAGTACGGAGCCTATCGGTCCGGGGATAAGGCTTCCGTAGCTGTGGCCTCCGCTTCGCCGGTAAACGGGGCATGTGTTTATGCAGGCTCCGCATCGGATGCACTTCAGCGCGTTGCGGTAGGCGTGGTTGTGGGATAGTTTGTTGCGCCCGTTGTCTACAATAATAACGTACATCTTTCCGCCGGGCTTGGGCTTGTTGTAGTGCGAGGTGTAGGAGGTTATGGCTTGCCCGGTTGCGCTTCGTGCCAGCAGGCGTGTAAATACGCCGAGGTCGGTCATCCGCGGAATTACCTTGTCGATTCCTACGCAGTGTATTTGCAGGGGGGCGGCGTGTATTCCCATGTCGGCGTTGCCTTCGTTGGTGCATACTACAACGGTTCCGGTTTCGGCCACTGCGAAGTTTACGCCTGTGATGGCTGCGTCGGCGGTAAGGAATTTTTGCCGGAGGTATTTCCGGGCTACTTCGGTGAGGTAGTCGGGGTCTGATGCTCCTTTTTGTGATCCGAGGTTCCGGTGGAATGTTTTGCCGATTTCTTCTTTCCGGAGGTGTATTGCGGGTAGCACAATATGGCTTGGCGGTTCTTTCCGTAGCTGCATTATACATTCGCCGAGGTCGGTGTCGGTTACTTCGAGGCCTTGTATGGCGAGGTATTGGTTGAGGCCGCATTCTTCGGTGAGCATCGACTTGCTTTTTACTACGCGCTTAACTCCGTTTACTCTTAGGAGGGTTGCAATATATCCGCACATCAGCACGTCGTTTGCGGCTTCCATCACGATGGCTCCGTTCTGTTTTGCGGCTTCGGCAAATTGTCGGATGTAGGCAGGGAGCTGTGCGATTGTTTCTTCTTTTATTAACGAGGCTTGTTCGCGCAGTTCTTCCCAGTTGGGCGTTGAGGCGGCGGCTGCGTCGCGCTTGCGTCGCACCATCCAGAGGGTTTCGTCGTGCCATGCGGCTCGTCTGGCGTCGCGCAGGAATTTCGCGGCTTTATGTGCATGTGTTTTCACAGTTGTGTTGTTTGCAGGATTTCGGCAACGTGGGTCACTTTTGTTTTCAGTCCGTTCCGGCGGATTATTCCTTCGAGGTGCATGAGGCACGACATGTCGGTAGCGGTTATATATTCGGCTCCGTTGCGTATGTGGTCGTTGAGGCGGTCGGTTCCCATTTTAATTGATATGTCGGGTTCGAGGATGGAGAATGTTCCGCCGAATCCGCAGCATTCGTCGTTACGGTTGAGTTCGGCAATGGTTATTCCTTCGGTTTTCTCGAGCAGCGTATGAACTTTTGAGAAGGCTATTTGTCCCAGTTCGCCGGTTGAGGCGAGTTCAAGTCCGCGTAATCCGTGGCAACTGTGGTGTATTCCTACTCGATGGGGGAAACGGAGCTTCATGTCTTCTATTTGCAGAACGTCGACAATAAACTCGCAGAGTTCGTAAATGGAGTCGCTAAGTTTTTCAACTTCGGCTGTCTGCTCAATCTTTTCATAATTCGCCCTTATATGATACACGCAGCTTCCCGACGGACATACAACGTAATCGTAGCAGGCAAAGAGCTCCGCCATTTTCCGGCAGAGCTTGAGGGTCTCGGCGGCGGCTCCGCTGTTGGCAAGCGGCTGTCCGCAGCATTGCTGTTTGGGCGGGCACGAAATGTTAACGCCCAGTTTTTGCAGCGTTCGTAAGGCGGCGATGCCTACGCGGGGATATAATTGGTCGATATAGCAGGGAATAAACAGGCCTATTTTGTAATTGATCATGGCATTAGTATTTTGTTTAATCGCGCACAAATATAGTATTATTCTCTTGCCGGGATCAGCTTGTTTTCATTTGTATCTATGATTTCTAATTAATTCGGCAGCTTCTTTGTTATGAAAAATCATGGCTTCTTCTTCGGGGGTACAATAGTTGTCAATAATGGTTTTAAGGGTTTTATCGGCTCCGTTGTCGAGGAGTATTTTTATGGCTTCGAGATCGTTGCGGGCGGCTGCCATGTGCAGTGGGGTCCAGCTATTGTAAGTCATTCGGTTATTATCTTCTATTCTTGCGCCGGCATTGATATCTGCGTCGCTGTTGAGTAGAAGTTGCAGTATTTCGTATTTGTGCGGCAGTGTGCGGTCAATGCAACTGTGTAGAGGGGTATATCCTTCGCTATCGACAAAGCGCAGGTTGATATTTTTAGTAATCATCCATTTAACACATTCGAGCGGGGCGCAATCTATGGCGTTGGTTATCCAGTTGCGGCCTACGGAGTCATAATTGTCAAGGCCGTTGGGGAAGTTGGGGAGCGTTGCGGCCAATTGTTCCCAATCGTCGACTGTTCCGTTTAGCAAGCTATTTAAAATAATGGCGTTTTTTCTGTCGCCGTCGCTTTCAAATTCTTGCACAAGAATATAGTTAGCTTTTTGTGGATTCAAATGCTAACGCGTGCATTTTCATCCGTCGTATCATGGATGAGAGGCCGTTTGAACGTGTTGGCGAGAGGTGTTCGCGAAGGCCTATACTGTTGATGAAATACAGGTCGGCGTCAATGATTTCGCGAGGGGTGTGTCCTGAGAGGATGCCAACCAGCAGGGCGATTATTCCTTTTACTATCACGGCGTCGCTTTCGGCTTTGAAGTGCATTGTTCCGTTGTTGAAGTCGGCTTGTAGCCATACGCGGCTTTGGCATCCTTCGATGAGGTTATTTTCCGTTTTATATGCTTCGTCGAGCGGTGGGAGATTGTTTCCCATGTCGATCAGGTAGGCATATTTGTCGACCCAATCGTCAAAGATGGCGAACTCCTCTATGATTTCGTCTTGTAAGGCGTTGATGGTTTTCATGTTGTTCACGGCGTTGAGTATATGACTTCCAGAACGGTTTGTCCAACGGCTTTTAGGGTTTCGTGATTGATTATATTAATATTATCGTTGTGCGTATGCCAATGGGGGGCAAAACCTGCGTCGGTATTTGTGTCGTAATTAATAATGTCGATGCAGGGAATTTTCCTGCCGGCAATTACATATTGATGGTCGTCTGTTATGTTGCCTCCTTTTTGGTTCACAAAATATTTACCGTATCCAAGGTCGCGTGCGGTGTTCCATACTTTGTCGAGCAGGTCGGGGGCGCTGTTGGCTGAGGTTTGTTCGCGGAGGAAGGTGGCGTTTCGGGCTCCGACCATGTCGAGTAGTATGCCGTATTGTGCGCGGTAGTTGAGTTTGTGTGGGTTGCGGGCCCAAAATTGCGATCCGAGGCACCATGAGTGATTATCGGTTAGCGTGGTTTCAAAGTTTGGAACGCCATAGTCTTCTGCATCGAAAAAGATAATGTCGATACCGATATGCGGTGGTTGTTGCCTGATGAGGCGCGCTATTTCGAGTAATACTCCTACGCCGCTGGCTCCGTCGTCGGCTCCGTCGATGGGTTGCCGTTGTTGTGCATGGTTGGCGTCGCGATCGGCGTAAGGGCGTGTGTCCCAATGGGCAAAAAGGAGTATGCGCTGTGGGTTGTCGGGGTTGAATGATCCTACGATATTACGGGCGTCGAGCTTCGCGCCATTGTATGCCTGGAGTGTCATTTCCTGAACAAACATTGTGGCCCCGAATCGTTTAAGCTGGTCGATTAGGTAATTGCCGCATGCTATATGCGGAGGAGTGTTGGGCACTCTGGGGCCAAATTGGATTTGCTGCCGAATGAAGAGGTATGCGCTATCGGCGTTGAAAGCTGGGGCAACAACTGCTTGGTTTTGAAGGTTGCTTGTATTGTTTTTGTTGTTATTGGCGCACGACAGGAGCATCGAGACGATAACGAGTGGTATGTACTTTAGGGTTTTCACGGTGTTAGAGGGCTGAATATTGTTTAGGGATTCAAAAATTCAGCCGCTTGTCAATGTCGTCAATCATGGCTTTGAACTGCTTGTCGAACTTCATTTGATCTTGTATTGTCTTTATGGCGTGCATAACTGTTGCATGGTCTCTTCCGCCGACAACTTTGCCGATGTGTTCGAGGGATCTATCGGTATAGATTCGTGCGAAATACATGGTGATTTGCCTGGCCTGTACTTTTTCACGCTTGCGCGAGGCGGTGTGAATATCTGCGGGCGTGAGGTTAAAATAATCGCAAATGAGTTCTTGTATGCCTTCAATAGTATGTTTTTGCTTATCAACGATTGGCAACGACTGCCCTATGATACGCTTTGCAAGAGCAATGTCGATGGGTACGTTGCTGATAACGGAGTATGCGTACAATGAGATGAGTATGCCTTCGAGGTCTCGAACGTTATTGATTACGTGCTCGGCGATGAAGTTGATTACGTCGTCGTCAATGTTAATAGAGTCGAGCGTGGCTTTGTAGCGGAGTATTTTCCGCCGGAGTTCGATGTCGGGGCGGAAGAGTTCTGCGGTTAATCCCCAGCGCAGTCGTGTAATCATACGTTCTTCCATGCCGTGCATGTCGACGGGAGGTTTGTCGGAAGTAAGTATGAGTTGTTTATTGAGCTGGTGGAGGTGATTAAATATGTGGAAAAAAGTATTTTGTGTTTTCTCCAAGCCTATGAATTCTTGTATGTCGTCGATTATGAGTACATCGAGGCTTTGATAAAAGTGCAGGAAATCGTTGCTCATGTTTTTGCGTGTAGCCTCGGCGTATTGTGTTTTGAATATTTGCGAGGATACGCAGACAACTTTAAGTTCGGGGGCTAATTCTTTAATTTGCACGCCAACAGCATTGCAGAAGTGTGTTTTACCAACGCCCGATTGTCCGAAAATAAATAGCGGATTAAATGCGGTTCTGCCCGGATTGGCGGCTACTTGCTGTCCGGCCACACGCACAAATCTGTTGCTTCTGCCTTCGAGGAAGTTCTCAAAGTTGTATTTGGGGTTGAGGTAGGAATTAAGATCTTGCGGTGCAGCTGGGATGAATAGTGCAGATGCTTTGTTTTCCGGTTTCTGCGCAACGGCGGTGTATGCCGTTCCGCGTTCGGTGGGATAGTCGATAGTGCTGCCTGTGGAAGTGTCTACCATTACGCGATAGTTAAGGATAGTTCCCGGTCCTATTACGCGGTCGATGGTGATCTTGAGAACGGTTGGGGCGTATTTTTCTTCTATATATTCGTAAAAAAATTGGCTTGGCACCTGTATTGTGAACTTGTTGTTTTCGTACGACAACGGTTTAATAGGTTTAAACCAAGTGTTATAAACGGCTTCGGGAACTATGTCTCGAATTACTGTTAGGCACTGAGCCCAAAGTTCTAAATGATTGTTCATATTAATATCGCGGTTAATAATGTTGTTGTTTTATTGACGCTGATGCTGCGTTGTTGTTTACTTCTGCAAAGATGAAGGTATCTTTATAATTAGGCAATGCCCCTTTTCTTTTGGAAATCTTGTATTTTTTTCCTTATAATGGGAATCAGTCGATTAACTTAAAATGAAGAAACCCCTTATGTTTTAAGGGGTTTAACATTTCATGCAGCTTTTAATTGCTATTGTTGGAATAGTTTTTCTTGTTTAGAGTAAGCTAATTATGCACGGTAAATGAAAATTTTCAGCAAGAGGGTAATAAATGGAATCGTTCTAAATAAGGCACTGATTGGAGTTATATATCACAGCCTGCTCTTATCAGAATAGCGAAAAATGGACGTATCGCTTGGGGTGCTCTTTAAGGTCGATCAATAGCTTAGAAGCATTATCCATCACTCCGTTCATGTTGTTATACAATGCTTTATCATTAAGAAGCAAGCCAAGACTGTTTTCTTCGGAGTTGAGCTGCTCGGTGGTTTGCTTGATATTGGCAAGAGTGGTATTCAAACTATTAATTGTAAGCTGCAAATCTAAAGCCTTGAGTTCGTCGCTAACCTGCACAAAATTGCCCGAAATGGTTTTAAAGTCGGAGAGGATCAGAGGAAAATCCTTATTCAACATGCGATTGAGCTGGAAGCTGGAAGATTCCAATTCAGCGGTTGTGTTTTCTAAGTGCTCCAACGTTCGGGTAAGGGCCGGATTGGTGATAAGGGTTTGCAAACCAGTAAGCACAGAGTCAATTTTGACCATGAGGTTTGTAAACACCGGCAACAGATCATTCTGCACGGAACTCATCATGTCAGAACTCATACGCCCTTCCATCGTTTCGCCCGACTTCATATATTCATTATTATATTTATTAAGACGGAGGTGGAGTTTGGCTCCTCCAAGGAGATTCTTTTCTATTACGGCATAGCTGTTTTTATTGATTTTCATATTATCGTCAAGCCTGATTTCCACCTGTATCCCGTTATTACCGGAGTAGTCGTAAGTGATGGCTCTAACGAGGCCGACCTTAAAGCCGTCGACAAATACGGGGCTTGAAATGGTAACGTCGTCAACTTTGTCGAAACTTATATAGTATCTATTGGAGGGGTGAAACAGGTTGATACCTTTCAGGTAATTAATACCCATATATAAAAGGGCTATGCTAATGATAGTCATAATGCCTATTTTCGCTTCATTCGTAAATTTCTTTTTCATCATCTCTATTTTGCCTTTTGTTGTTTATTACTGTTTTCTGGGGTGAAAGACACAATGAATGCGTCTTTAAAATCTTTTACAACTTTCTTGTGAAGTTCCTGTATGATTGAGATATCTTTCGATTTGCCGTACAGATATCTATAATATCCATCAGATTCTATTATATCAACATCCTTATAGCCTTTCAGTTGTTTGGCATTGGATTTGATTTTTACTTTCGAGGCCAGGATTTGTATCCGGTACACTTTGTCTTCCTTTTTCAACTGTGCGGCAGGTTGATTAGCGGCAGGTTGCTTTTGTGCGGTGGGAGGAGATGCGGTAACGCTTTTGTTCTTGTCGTATTCACGCTTATATACGCTGAATGCGTTGTAGATCGCTTTGGCAAGTATGTTCTGCCCTTCCGTTGATTTCAGAAAGCGTTCTTCCTCTTGATTGCTTAAGAAACCAAGCTCAACAAGTACGCTCGGCATGGATGTTCTTCGCAGAACGACCAAGCCTGCTTGCCTTACGTTGCGATCGTTGCGCTTGGCGTCGCGAAATGCTTTTTGTATATCGGAGGCGAATCGTATGCTTTGTTCCATGTGTTGCTGGTTCATGGAAGATATCATTATGTACGATTCGGCCGAATTATCAAAGCCTTCATACTTCTGAAGATAATCTTTTTCGAGAAGTATTACCGCATTTTCCCGCTTGGCAACTTCCATGCTTTCTTCCGAATTTGCCGGCCCTATAGTATAGGTTTCCGCCCCTGTAATAAGGCGGTTTTTTCTATTTCTTTTTACGTCGAGTGAATTGGCATGGATTGAAATAAACAGGTTTGCTTTGATGTTATTGGCTATTACAGCACGTTCGTCAAGCCCGATAAAACGATCTGTTTTGCGAGTATAAACAACGTTTACGTCGTCCATTCTTTCGGAAATAAGGTTACCTAATTTAAGGGCTACGGAAAGGTTCACAACTTTTTCTTCAACGATAGCTCCTTTCGCGCCTGGATCATGGCCTCCATGTCCGGCGTCAATCACGACCGTAAATGTTTTTTCTTTTGCCGGTAATGCCGCCGGCAAAAAAAAGAAACATATTAACAATATATGATATAAAGACGCTTTATTCACTTTCTTGAATCTTTAAAACCCGCACAAAAATAATACTTTTTTTATTCACAATACATTATGGCTGCAAAACGGAATTAAAATATATCAACAAGCTTTACCCCAATCATTTCAACAGTTCTATTTTTTTATATTATTTCAAAAAAAATGGGTAACTCTAAATCGAATTACCCACTCATAAATATATAAACTCTCCCTATTATTCGGATATTACTTCAAATGGAATTTCTACCGAGATATCTTTATGCAGTTTTACAACAGCCGTATAGTTGCCGATTTCTTTCACAGGTTTTTCGATATAAATCGTTTTACGATCTATTTCTATTCCCTGCTTAGAAAGCGCTTCCGCTATTTGTATGTTGTTAACCGAACCGAATATTGTACCTGTCGAGCTTGTTTTAGCGCCTATAACTAACGATACGTTGGCAAGCTTATCTGCAATACTTGCTGCATCCTCTTTGATCTTTGCCTGCTTATGCGCGCGCTGTTTCAGGTTTTCGGCCAGTATTTTCTTTGCTGTTTCGGTTGCTATCACTGCCTTGCCTTGCGGGATTAGAAAGTTACGTCCGTAGCCATCTTTTACGATTACAATATCATCCTTGTAACCCAGGCTTGCTATATCTTCTTTCAAAATAATTTGCATATTCTGTCTCCTCTTTATTATTATTTCATCAAATCGGTTACGTAAGGAAGCAGGGCTAAGTGGCGAGCGCGTTTTACGGCTTGGGCTACTCGGCGTTGGAATTTCAACGATGTTCCGGTGATACGGCGGGGTAGTATTTTACCTTGCTCGTTCAGGAATTTCTTGAGAAATTCGGGATCCTTATAATCTATATACTTTATTCCGCTTTTCTTGAAACGGCAATATTTCTTTTTGTTTACGTCGACCGACGGCGGGGTCAAATATCTGATTTCTGCCGGTGTTGTCATGATTCTTTCTCCTCTGTTATTGTTTCTTTCGATGATTTCAATCCTCTTCTCTTGGCGGCATATTCGGCTGCGTATTTATCCTGGCGGAAGGTCAGGAAACGGATTATACGTTCGTCGCGGCGGAAATTGACTTCAAGCGTTGCGATGAGTTCGGGTTTCGACTTAAACTCAAGCATCACATAAAAGCCGGTAGTTTTTTTCTCAATTGGATAGGCCAGCTTGCGTAGCCCCCAGTATTCTTCATTTACAATTTCCGCTCCGCCGTTTTTTAGGAATGTCGTAAACTTGTCGACCGCTTCCTTCATCTGGGCCTCAGACAAAACGGGAGTTAAAATGAAAACGGTTTCGTAACTGTTCATAAATTTCTGTTTTCTTGAATTAATTAATTGTTATTTATTTTCATCCGGCAAAGATAGAAACTTTTCTCAAATGATCGCTATCTTCTGCCATCTCGACTGCATCCCCAATTCTCGCCCGATAGCTCCTCGCTCCCAAGCCGGCCGCCTTAATGCAAAACGCAAGGCTGAAATACGCGACTATATATTAATGTAAGGAGCGGCTAAACGGCTGTCAAGCAGATTTCCGTCGCCGCATTTTGAGCGTCGGCTCATCAACTTATTTATCAGCTTATCAACTTTCCGTTCATTTATACAACAAAAAAAAGGATTACATTTGCCGCCAATAAATTATAATCTTAAAAAAGTTACCATTATGTTGAATGACAAAATGCAAAAAGAGCTGAACCAGCAAATCAACGCCGAATTTTGGTCGGCCTATCTCTATCTAAGTATGTCGGCCTGGTTTGCCGGCAAAAATCTCCCCGGATTGTCCCATTGGATGTATGTTCAATTTCAGGAAGAGCAAGATCATGCAATGAAAATTTTCCGCTACATATACGAGCGCGGAGGTAATGTTACCTTAGCTCCCATTGCCGACACGCCTACCGCCTGGAAAAGCCCATCCGAAGCTTTCAGGCACACGCTCCAGCACGAGCAGAAAGTTACAGCCTCGTTCAACTCCCTTATGGACTTGGCAGTTGATCTGAAAGATTATGCCACGCAAAACTTCCTAAGCTGGTTTATCAACGAGCAGGTTGAGGAGGAAGCCACCGCATCCGAAATCCTTCAAACCGTTTCCGACATCGAATTGAAGCCGGGCATACTGCGCATGTTTGATAAGGAACTTAAGGCAAGAGTATATAGCTCTAATTAATAGAAATTTTATACTTGAGCATTTTAACCGGGATTTCTCTTAGTGAAAATCCCGGTTTTTTATTGGCTCCGCCACCAGCCGAACAAACAGCCAAGCCGATTTAATTCTCAAATCCAATTTCATACTCCCAATTGTTGAAAACTCATACCTGCACCCCTTGCACATATTATATTTACTGCCGAACTTCACGCATACAAATAGTATATCTACATTATTCTACCTTTCAAACAAAATCTAAAACATAGGTTATGAACTATAAGAAACCGGAATTCTATATTCCACCCCTTGACGCCTCACCGGCCGAACAGCCCATTCCCGCCCCGCCCGACAAAGCCTCAATCGCGTCAGTTGATAATGTTGTTAACAACAAGCATAATAGTATCACCCCAGGGCATAACGTTATTATCAGCGGAATCCGCATCAAAATTACGCCCGACGACGAAATAGGCCTCGGAGTTTTCTTCATCCCATGCTCAGGCGAACCTCCCGTGCTTGCGCCCAACCCGCCGGAAACTAACGACCGCAACATGCTTACGGTGAAAGTTCCCGAAACGCTGCCCGAAGGAGAGTATCTCGTCAGGATAATAACTCGATATTCAGGCACAAACCTCCTCAAATACCATCGTAGTATCGACTACGATAAAGTACTGACCTGTAAGAAGGCAAAGTGAAAAGAAGCCGATGGCGCAATTCGGGAACCGAAGCAACTCCGGTTCCCGTTTTTTTTACCCCACAGCATCCCATAACCTAATTATTCCGTAAACGGAAAGACATATATTTGCCGCCGCATTTATATAAAATAAGAAAATCAGCAGATGACACATAAATCTTCTATACACATCCAGGCAATAATCAATCCTATCTCAGGAATAGGTTCAAAACGTAAAATCCCCGGAATGATCGAAAAAATGTACGCCCCAACAGGCAACACATGCAGCATTGCCTTCAGCGAATACGCCGGACACGCCAAAGAAATAACCCGCCAGGCCATTGCCAACGGAGCCAAAATAATAATAGCCGTCGGCGGCGACGGAACAGTTAACGAGGTTGCCACCTCCATGGTTCATTCCGACGCCGTTCTCGGCATCATTCCGCGAGGTTCGGGCAACGGGCTTGCGCGCGAATTGCATATCCCCATGGACGCCCAGCGCGCGCTCGACCTGATAATGAAAGGACATCTTACCACAATCGACGGATGCCGGGCCAACGAGCATATCTTCTTCACCACCTGCGGCGTTGGATTCGACGCCATTGTAAGCCAGAAGTTCGCAGCCGAAAAGCGTCGAGGATCGCTGGCCTATGTGAAGCGTACCATCGCCGAATATCTTTACTATAAACCCGAAGTATACGAGCTGCGCATCGGTAAGCAGGCCGTGAAAGAAAAGGCATTCCTCGTGGCATGCGCAAATGCCTCGCAGTATGGTAACAACGCCTTCATCGCACCTCACGCCGACGTTGCCGACGGGAAGATCGACGTCACGATACTCGCCCCCTTCACACCGCTCGAAGTTCCGTCGCTGGCCTTCCAGCTCTTTACCAAAACCATCGAGCGTAACAGCAAGATCAAAACCATGCAGACCTCGCAACTCACCATTATCAGGCAGTCGCCAGGCATGATGCACCTCGACGGAGATCCGGTAGCGGCCGGCTCCGAGATCAACATATCCGTTGTTCCCAAAGCCCTGAAAGTTTTCGCACCCGAAAATCTTGCGCATCATAACGACCTGCTTAGCATATTCGAAAGGGTTGCCGCCTTTTTCAACCATCAATCTTCGCCCATTTTTCCCCTTTAAGCAATATTGAACGACGCAAGGCCGAAATGCCATTCATCGCATCTTTGCAACACTACCCGCCGGAAGCTCAAAGAGGCGATGAATCGCGCCCCGGCAACACGCCCTATCCTCTCCCGCCCAATCCGATTTTTACGCTATATTTGCATCGGCTACATGCCGGTAAACTAATGTAATACACTAAATAAATCTCATCAAAATTATGCTATTCGGCCACAGTGACGACTTTTATAACTACTCGCAAGAAGTCAAGATCAATTTCAGTTCAAATGTTTGGAAGGGAGTAAATCTCGACAAACTTCATTTACATCTTCAGGAGAGCTTCAAACGGATAAGCAGATACCCGGAGCCCGATGCCTCAAGTTTGAAAAGGCTATTAGCCAGGCGGTTTGAGTTGAAAGACGAGCAGGTGGTTGCGGTTGGAGGATCAACGGCTGCGTTTTACCTGCTGGCCCAGGCCTGGAGGGGAGGCAAATCAACGATCCTGACGCCGTCGTTCGGCGAGTACGAAAGCGCATGTTTGATGCACGATCACGAGCTTACGTTCTTCCCATCTGCCGACGGGTTGGCCAACCTCTCGCTTAAAGGCCAGGACTTCTGCTGGATAGGCAACCCGAACAGCCCCGACGGCAGGCTGTTTAGCCGCACTGAAATGTTGAAGCTCATTTCGGCCAACAAGCACACAACCTTTGTTGTAGACCAGGCATACGCCGCCTTTACAACCGAGGATCAGCTAAAGCCGTCGGACCTCAAGGCGCACCGCAACTTAGTGTTGGTTCGTTCGCTCTCAAAGGCTTACAATATTCCGGGGCTCCGGGTTGGGTACATTGCGGCCTCAACGGGAGCGACCAAGGAGATTAATAAATACCTCATTCCGTGGTCGGTAAATGTGCTGGGCATTGAGGCGAGCAAATATATCCTCATCCATCCGGCGCAGTTTACGCTTCCCATCCGTAAATGGCAGCGCGACACAGGCGACCTTATTTTTCAGCTAAACAAACTCGACGGCCTTGAGGTTCAGCCCACTTCTACCACCTTTTTCCTCGTCAGGTTAAAGAAAGGAACGGCGCCTGCCTTGAAAGATTATTTGATGAAGAGCCACGGGATCCTTATTCGCGACGCCTCAAATTTCCGCGGTCTCGACGAATCATGCTTCAGGATATGCTCGCAATCGAACGACAGCAATCTCCTCTTGGTTAACGCCATAAGGGATTGGCTGGAATCGTTTGAATGATTCTCTGCTTTGATGGGAATCCCGCTCAATCGTTCGTTCCCGCAGGCCGGTTTGCCGGAGCCTTGCATAATCATTCATAACAATAATACAATTGTGTTACCGTATTTGCCGTATGCAAATGCGCATCCCACTGCCTTGCCGCCTTTTTGCGAGATGATTGCCCACGTTCGTGAAACTTCGCCGGCTTCGAGCCGGAAGATTTGCAATACCTTGGATAGTATGTTTCCTCCGCGCGGGAACTTTTCGCCCGCGGCGAAAAACTGGTTCAACCCAGCGGGAACTTTTCGCCCGCGGCGAAAAACTGGTTCAGCCCAACGGGAAGTTTTCGCCCGCGGCGAAAAATTACTTCAACCCAACGGGAAGTTTTCGCCCGCGGCGAAAACTTGCTTCAACCCAACAGGAACTTTTCGCCCGCGGCGAAAACTTGCTTCAACCCAACGGACACTTTTCGCCCACGGCGAAAAATCGGCTCAGCCCAACGGGAACTTTTCGCCCGCGGCGTAAATTTTGTTCATCCCAACAGGTTCTATTCGCCCGCGGCGAAAACTT
>JAITGL010000007.1 GCA_031280645.1 Tannerellaceae bacterium
AACCGTTTGTGTAGCTACACAAACGACGTTTTTCACGGTAACGATTTTGTATTTAACTCGATAATCGGCGGTTTTACAGCAAAATATGGGCTGCCGGGCTGTGGGATTTGATTGGGTCATGGGACGCGAGGGATGTACATATCAGACAGGGTCGGGGTGCGCATTACCGGTAATGTGGGGCTATTGTTAGCGAGAATGCTTATCCTTACGGCGTTCCGCTTCATTATGTGCTGATCAACGGAGAATTGCTTATTCATAGTTGTGCCGATGGAGTCGCGAACGGATTTCCGGATAAAGACGGCAGTATTGGCTCAGACAAATGCGAGAGAATATGCTATCAATATCCGGAGATTAATCTTGAATGGCTTCTTATTGGCACAGGCCCGAACATGCTGCCGACGAGCTTACTATATTGCAACCCTCCGGCAATTTCCAGATCATATCGGAATAATTCCGCAACTCATCTGAACTTTCTGAGGCATGTCGGAATCATTTCGGTACCCTCCGGAGACGTCCGGATCAAATTGACGTCATCGCAAAACGCCACAGCGCTGCTGGATCGGATTATAATAATTACGAAGCCCCTTCCGGCAATTGCAGGGGCATATTCCAATGATTCTAACTACTTTCGGCAACCGATAGAGCGGATACTGCGCGGTTGAGCCTCGCCCGGTGCGGTAAAAGGCTATTCGGAGGAGATATAGAGCGTTTCGGAAATAATTTAATACCCAAAGAATACTAATATATTAATGTATATACAATGAAAAAGCGTATCCCATTCCTTTTTATGATGCTAACGGTTTCGGCCCTTAGCGCACAGCCGCGTCCAAGCGGTTCCGCCGACCGGGCGTATTGGATCGAAACCCTTTGCAAGCTATCCCATCCGGCGCTCTACAACCTGAGCCGCAATACTCTGAAGCAAAACATGCCCTACGAGTCGCTTGACGAAGGCCGGCGCGAATTCTCCTATCTTGAAGCCGTAGGACGCCTCCTCTGCGGGATAGCCCCCTGGCTCGAACTCGGCCCCGACTCAACCGCCGAAGCTCGCCTCCGCTCAGAGTACGCCGATATGGCCGTAGCCGGCCTGCGCAACGCCGTTGACCCCTCGTCGGCCGATTACCTCGAATTCAACCGCCCTTCGCAAGCCTTAGTAGACGCCGCCTTCCTTGCCCAAGCCCTCTTGCGCGCCCCCAACCAGCTATGGGGCAGGCTCGACGAGGAAAGCAAGCAGAGGATGATAGTTGAGCTTAAGCGCAGCCGGAGCATACGTCCCGGCGAGAGTAACTGGCTGCTTTTCGCCTCGATGGTTGAAGCGGCCTTGATTGAATTTGCCGGCGAATACGATCGCGACCGGCTAACGCACGGCGTAAACCGCTTCTGCAACGAATGGTACAAAGGCGATGCCGTATACGGCGACGGCTCCGAATTTCACTTCGATTATTACAATAGCTTCGTTATACACCCGATGCTTACCGATGTTCTTACGGTGATGCGCAAGCATGGAATTGAGGGGGGCGAGTTTTTAGACGGACAGCTAAGTCGTCACGGCCGCTACGCCGCAATCCTGGAACGGATGATATCGCCGGAGGGGGCTTATCCTGTTGTAGGGCGTTCGATAGCTTACCGTTTCGGCGTATTCCACGCTCTGAGCCATGCATCGCTGGCGCATTTACTGCCGGAGGGGGTGTTGCCGGCCCAGGTTCGTTGCGCTCTGACGGCGGTAATTCGTCGACAATTATCTTCGCCGAGTAATTTTACCGATCAAGGTTGGCTTCGCGTAGGATTCGCCGGCTCGCAGCTCAGCATTTCGGAGCGCTACATCAATACTGGAAGCGTATACCTATGCGCCACGGTTTTACTGCCGCTCGGCTTGCCTTCGTCTGATCCGTTTTGGCAAGATCCGTATGCCGAATGGACGGGCTTGCGCGCATGGAGCGGCAAGGAAGTGGGGGCTGATCATGCGCTTGGGAGGTAAATTCGGATAATTGTTCGTTAAAGATTTGCACAGACCAAGAAAATGCACTAATATTGCAGCCGTTTTCCGGAGGACGGAAAGGTCCCATAGCTCAGTTGGTCAGAGCACCTGACTCATAATCAGGGAGTCCTTGGTTCAAGCCCAAGTGGGACCACAGAAGTAAAAAGAGGTTTACAAGCGATTGTAAGCCTCTTTTGTTTTTTAGTTGCATCCAATTTGCGTACATCCTGCATCCCAGGCAAGTCATAAAAAAAGGAGGATCGGAAATGATCCCGATCCTCCTACGCTATAACCGACTTGCGTCGGTTCCCCTATCATAGCAAATTCTTAAATAAGTTGTTCAACTAGGGCTCGAACCCAGAATTCCAGAGCCAGAATCTGACGTGTTACCATTACACCATTGAACATCGAGGAGTTCTGAAATTTTGCACAAAGGTAAAACTTAATTTTTTCGATCCAAATATTTACAACTATATTTGTCGCTGCAATATCACATATTAAATAATACATGAATCAAACGAAAGAATTAATAGAGACAATCGTTAAAGGCCTGCGGGAAAAAAAGGGGAAAAACATAGTTACGGTCGATCTGACCAAAATATCCGGTGCAATTTGCGACTATATGATAATAAGCGAAGGAAATACAACCACACAAGTATCTGCCCTATCCGACTCTGTTTGGGATTTTATGCGGCGAGAAGCCAACGAAAAACCCCTCTCCATTGATGGATACAGATACGCGCAATGGATTGGAATGGACTATGGCTCAATACTCGTTCATATCTTCTTGCCCGAACAGCGCCGGTTTTATAACATCGAAAACCTCTGGGCCGATTCGAGTGTTGAAGCCCTTCCCGACATTGATTAATTACCAGCATGGCAAATAAAAATAAAAACATCAAATCGTTCCGCCCCAATATATATTGGATGTACGGCGGAATCCTTATCGTGCTCGGATATTTGGCCCTGTCGTCAAATAATAATGTAAGCAAGAAGATGGGATGGACGGAGTTTCAAACCTTGGTTCAAACCGATGCGTTTGAAAAACTCCTTGTCCATAATCGCAAGAATATGGTGGAAGCCACCGTAAGGCAAAACCGCTATAACGAAGTATTTAAATCGGAAACAATAAAGCCCGGAACAAGCCCGAAGGTTATTGTAAACATACCGTCGGCCGACAAGTTCTCCGAATTTTACGACAAGGCGGTTACGGAAAACGGTATCGTTACCCCCGTAACTTACGAAGAAGGCGACGACATGATATGGAACCTGATATACTCCGCAGCTCCAATCTTATTTTTCATCATCCTCATGCTGTTTATAATGCGACGAATGTCGGGCGGAACAAGCGGCGGAGGACCGGGCAACGTTTTCAGCGTCGGCAAATCGAAAGCGCAACTGTTCGACAAAGACAACGAGAAAAAAGTGACCTTCAAAGACGTTGCCGGACTGGCCGAAGCCAAGCAGGAAGTTGAAGAGATCGTTGCATTCCTCAAGAACCCTTCAAAATATACCGAGCTCGGAGGAAAAATTCCAAAAGGAGCCCTGCTCGTAGGACCTCCGGGTACAGGAAAAACCCTGCTGGCAAAAGCCGTGGCAGGAGAAGCCAACGTACCCTTCTTCTCGCTGTCGGGATCCGACTTCGTCGAGATGTTTGTAGGCGTGGGAGCATCGAGGGTGAGAGACTTGTTCCGACAGGCAAAAGAAAAATCGCCCTGCATTGTATTCATCGACGAAATCGACGCCGTAGGACGAGCCAGAGGACGCAACGCCAACTTCAACAGCAACGACGAACGCGAAAACACACTCAACCAATTGCTGACCGAAATGGACGGCTTCGGATCAAACAGCGGAGTAATAATTCTCGCAGCCACCAACCGAGCCGACGTACTCGACAAAGCCCTGCTCCGAGCCGGACGCTTCGACCGGCAAATACACGTTGAACTGCCCGACCTCAACGAGCGACGCGAAATATTTAAAGTACACCTCGCGCCCATCAAGAAAGACAACAGCGTTGACACCGACTTCCTCGCAAGGCAAACCCCGGGATTCTCCGGAGCCGATATAGCCAACGTTTGTAACGAAGCCGCCCTCATTGCCGCCCGCAACAATAAACCATGCGTACAGAAAGACGATTTCATGAGCGCCGTTGACCGTATCATAGGCGGACTTGAAAAACGATCGAAAATAACCACCGTTGAGGAAAAATGCAGCATCGCCAACCATGAAGCCGGACACGCAACCCTCAGCTGGCTCCTCGAACACGCCAACCCGCTCGTAAAAGTAACCATCGTGCCACGCGGGAAAGCCCTCGGAGCCGCATGGTACCTGCCCGAAGAACGACAAATCACCACCCGCGAACAACTGCAAGACGAAATGTGCGCCATGCTCGGCGGACGGGCGGCCGAAGAACTGTTTGTCCGCAAAATATCAACCGGAGCTTCAAACGACCTCGAAAGAGTAACCAAGCAAGCATACGCAATGGTAGTATTCTTCGGAATGAGCGAAAGCCTACCAAACCTTAACTACTACGACTCAACCGGACAAGACTGGGGCTTCACCAAACCTTACAGCGAAGAAACCGCCCGGCTGATCGACGCCGAAGTACAACGCCTGATCAACGGCCAGTACAACCGAGCCAAAACAATCCTCGAAGCCAACGCCGAAAAACACAACCGCCTCGCAGCCGTACTCACCGAACAGGAAGTAATATACGCCGAAGACGTTGAAAAAATATTCGGCAAACGACCCTGGACCTCGCGCTCCGAAGAAATCATGAACGACGAACGCGGACAACCCGACAGCGCCCCCGGTTCGTGAAAGGCATTATAACCCGCACCTTAACAGGCATAGTTTTCCTCGCCGTACTGCTCGGCGGACTTTGCATCCACCAATACGCATTCCTACCGGTATTCGCCCTCGTTGCAGGGCTTACCGTGTGGGAGTTTTACAGCCTTATCAACCGGGGCAAAACCATGCTCGCACGGCGAATCATCGCCTCGGCCGCCGGAATCTACCTCTTTTTCGCAACCTTTATGTACGCATCCGGATCGGCCGGCCAACGGATATTCGGCCCCTACCTCCTCTTTATCATCTTTATCTTCGTGTCGGAACTCTACGAATCGAAATCAACAAGCCACATCCGCAACTGGGGCAACATCCTCCTGGGGCAAGTATATTGCATCCTCCCCTTTGCACTGCTCAATTTCATAGCCTTTCGCAGCGGCCCGTTTACCCCGTGGCCAGCGCTCGCCCTGTTCGTATTCGTATGGGTAAACGATACCGGAGCCTTCCTCGTAGGAACGCTTTTCGGCCGGAGCCATCTATTCCCGCGCATATCCCCCTATAAATCATGGGAAGGCCTTGCCGGCGGATTAGCCCTGACGCTCGCCGCCGCATGGATATTCTCCCGCTTCCAGCCCCAGTGGAACCTGTGGATATGGCTCGCCGCCGCCGCAACCGTTGCCGTATTTGCCGTATGGGGCGATCTGGTAGAATCGCTCCTCAAGCGAACCCTCGGAGTAAAAGATACCGGCAAGCTGCTCCCAGGCCACGGCGGGATGCTCGACCGCTTCGACAGCATACTCGTAGCCGCGCCGGCCTATTACGTCCTGATACAAATAATTACCTGAAAACGGATAAACGCCCCGCCATCCTTATCCCGCCGATAGCAAAACAACCAATCCCCCGCAAAACCATCACCCAGCGCCCTCAACCAACTCCTTTAACCTCGCCGCCTGATACGACGACGTATAAAACGGAATCAACACAGCCCGGCGGCGACTAACCTCATCCTCCCCGAAAGGCGTAGCAAGCAAGCGGCGGCAAGCCGCAATCATATCCGGCGCGCTATCGGCAATATGGCACAAGGCGTTGAGACCGCTGCCCTCGAGCATCATCGCGTTTACAACCACATGACGCCCCTCAAACAAGCTGTTAAGAAGCTTAAGCTTCAAGCCCGTCGGCTGGAAAGTAGGCAGCAGATGCACCTGCGCGCCGGCCGTTAAAGCCGCCATCCGCCCGGCCGGAGGATTCGCCTCCACCCGTATGTTAGGACAAGCCGCCGCCGCGCGCAGCAACCTCGCCGACGGATTCATACCCGCAATAACGCAAGTACAGCCCAGCGCCGGGAAAACCTTGCTGATAAGGAACATCGCCGCCTTCTCATTCTCGTGAACCGACAGCTTGGCATGATAAAGGATAAAGTCAGACAGCCCCGTTTGCGACGCAACCTCCTCGCGCAAATGGAAAACAGGCATGAACACAACCCGCTTGCCGGGAAATCGCCCCCGGAAATAATCGGCGTCCCGCTGCGAAACAGCCAGCAATATCCCCGCCCTGCCAAGCGCCTCCTCGAACCGCCTCAGCCGCCGCGACTCCAGCAAATGAAACGCCCTGGCCGCCCAGTTGCGGCAAGCCTTGGCCAAATGGAGGTAATAATCATGCTCAACGTTGCCGGCCCGGCAAATCATAAGCCGGCCGCCAAGCCTCCGGTCGTTAATACAATGGCAGGAGTGCAGGCTCTCAAACAGCACCGGCCAGCGATTCGCCGCCAGGTTACGCACAAGCTCGCCGGACCGCCGGCTCGCAACATTATACGGCAGCAGTCCAAGATGCGACAATAATCCCGTTCGCCTCCTGTAATAATAAACCTCGCTACAAATCCCCGCCGGAAATTCAGCCCGCCCCGCCTCATACGTAAAGCAATGAAGGATAACCCCAACGCCCTGCGCCTTAAGCGCGGTTATCCGGTAATAAATGTCGATAATACCGCCGTAATCGGGAGGATACGGCACATTAAAAGCAACCAGGTTGATCTGCATCGTAGTACATAATTATTAATGTTACGAACAAATTTAAGGCAAGAGGCCCTCAACTCCAAAACGGCCGGCTGTTTAATCCGCAATCGGGCGCGAATATTCCGGGGGAGAAATAATAAGAAAGGCGTAGTCGCGATAAATCGTGCGCCCGTTATTTTGCCCGCCGGCGGCCCGCGCGCGTTCCGGCCGGGCCCGATGCGCCGGCGCATTGGCTTCGCTTAACCTGGTGGGCGTCAGGATGCGGAGGCAATGGCCCGGTTCGGATAATTTGGCCTCAATGCGCCGGCGCGCGGTTATCGGACGGATAATTTGGGGGCCGGATGCCGGCGCAACTTTCCCGGTAAAAACAGATGGCCTCAATGTGCCGGCACAATATGGCCGTTCGTGGTGGATGTGTAAATTGTGCCGGCACAATTATCTAAGTTGAGTTGGATTGGTAAAATTGTGCCGGCACATTTATCTAAGTTGAGTTAGATTGGTAAAATTGTGCCGACACAATTATCTAAGTTGAGTTGGATTGGTAAAATTGTGCCGGCACAATTATCTAAGTTGAGTTGGATCGGTAAAATTGTGCCGGCACATTTATCTAAATCAAGTTGAGGGGCCAAATTGTGCCGGCACAATCGGGGCAAAAAAAATCGGCGGGA
>JAITGL010000038.1 GCA_031280645.1 Tannerellaceae bacterium
TCTGACGGCTCAATATCGTTACCAATGAATTGATTCCAAACGCTTAAACGTTCTTCAGGTGTATATGCCTGCAACAATTCGGATTTCAGCAAATAGCCGAAAATCCGGTCGCCCAATTGCTTCTTCCCTTTGATAGAATAACATTTCAGGATTTTCTCTTTCGTTCTTTCAAGGAAATAATCATCTGTTTCAGGCTTGTTATCAGTTGTTTGATTGATTCCGTAAAGTAATTTTTCAATGTTCTTGTCGGAAATATCATCTTGCAGGAAAAGCGTTTCAATATCGTGTCGCCGTAATTTGATAAACTTGGATATTCGTTCCTGTTCCGTTCCGTATTTGGAATTAACGAACGGCAAATAGCCCAACACTTTGAAAAACTTGGCGGTATCGGCGGCAATGGCAACACATTCATCCAAAAAACGACTAACATCCGAAATTTTACCCTTGCCCTGCTGTATCTTGAAGCTGGCATAGTAGAATTTCAGAATGGAAACATCAGATGTCCCCAAGAAGTTTGCATTGTATAGTCGGCGGTACTTATCCATGCAATTTTTCTTTTCAGAGGGACAAAGGTAGGGAAATTTTCCATAATTTAGGATAGTTGGCAATAGTTTGCCAAATGGAAACAGAGAGGCGGATTGGGTGTGTTTGCAATACAGATGCAATACGACAAAATAGAAATGCTTGATAATCAATGAATTATCAAGCATTTCTGCGGTATGGACGGGACTCGAACCCGCGACCCCCTGCGTGACAGGCAGGTATTCTAACCAGCTGAACTACCACACCGTGATCATTGTTGTCTAAGAACTCTCAATTGCAGTGCAAAGATATAACCTTATTTTAATACTACAATAGACTCTCAAAAAAAATAGCAAAAAAATCAACCATCACAGATCGCTTCAGGAACATCCCCTATCCTAACATCCACTTTAACACCCCCTTACTCAATATTCCCCCTAACCATATTAAGAAACTCCTTCATCGCCTCAGTATCTTTCCGCTCAATTATGCCCTGCAGCCGCGCAAGTTCATTCTGTATGCTAACTATTTGCGTCGGAGTTCGGGGGTTGAATAGGATTTCGGTGAGGAGGTAATCGTCTTCCGAAAGGAGGCCGCGGGCGGTTTCCATGTGGCGGCGGAAGGTGGTGCCGGGGGCATCTTGACGCTTCATCGTTGCGGCGAAAACAAGGGTGGAGGCAAACGGAATGCCGAGAGAATAAGCTACAACCCTATCATGCTCCTCAAAGGTATACTCAAATATATTGAGACGGAGCTTTTGATACACATCCTTAAAAAATATCTTCCCAAGATGATCGCTTTCACTTATCAGAATTGTATTTTCCCTGTCTAAGCTGCCAAGATTCGCAAACGTAGGACCAAACATCGGATGAGAAGAGGCAAACGGAAAACCGCACGTTGCATAAAACTCCTGCAAATGAGTTTTAACCGAAGCTATATCAGACAAGATACACTTCGGAGGTAAAGCAGGCATGATGGCGCGAAAAGCCTCAACCGTGCTGTTCAGCGTCACGCAGTTGATAACAAGTTCGGGAGCAAAGCTTTCAACCTCGTCGATCGTTTGCATACGCTGGGCGTTGTAGATAAAGCGCATTCTACGCAGATTGTGTTCCATTACGGCCACCTCATGATCAAAGCTTAGCAAATCGGTGAAGAACGTACCCATCTTACCGGCTCCTAAAATCAGTATTTTCATCCTCTTACCTACCCCATTATTAATATTTGCTGGCGAACCGACTCGGCATGCACCTCTTCAATAATAGTCTTCACAAAGTCGACGCTAAGATTCATCGCAGCCCCCATCACCGAGCATTTCTTCAATATCTCACCATAGCGAAGCTCCTGGAGAACGGGCATGTTGTGTTCCTTTTTATATACGCCTATTTCGCGCGAAATGCGCATGCGCTTCGCCAACAGCTCAAACAATTGCTCGTCGATGCCGTCGAGTTGGCGGCGGAGCTCTTCGAGGCTTTCCGTTGTTTGGATCTCGTTGCGGATTACGAGGCGACCGATTATCTCGCTCAACGCATCGGGGGTTACCTGCTGCTCCTTGTCGCTCCAGGCATTGTCGGGATTGCAATGCGATTCGATTATCAGTCCGTTAAATTTCAAGTCCATGGCTTGCTGGGATAGCGGATGGATAAGTTCGCGCTTGCCTCCGATATGGCTGGGGTCGCAAATAATCGGAAGACTGGGCATCCGGCGTCGGAGTTCGATCGGGATATGCCAAAGCGGAAGATTACGGTACATCTTTTTGTCGTACGAACTAAACCCACGATGAATCACCCCTATCCGATGCAAGCCGGCCATGTATATACGCTCGATGGCGCCGATCCAAAGCTCCAGATCAGGATTCACCGGATTCTTAATCAGTATCGGAATATCAACGCCGCGTAAGGCGTCGGCTATTTCCTGAACGGCAAACGGATTGGCCGACGTGCGGGCTCCTATCCACAGAATGTCGACGCCGGCTTTCAGCGACTCAAATACATGGTCGCGAGTGGCTACTTCGGTGGCTACGTACATGCCTGTTTCGCGCTTCACACGCTTCATCCATTGGAGACCTATCTCCCCTACCCCTTCAAAGCCGCCGGGTTTGGTGCGAGGTTTCCATATTCCGGCCCTGAATATCTTTATACCTTTTGATGCTATGCCGCGAGCGGCTTCCATCACCTGTTCCTCCGACTCGGCGCTGCATGGGCCGGCTATTACGAGGGGGCGTTCCGTGCTTAGCGCCGGAAGGCCAATTGGTTCTATGTTTATTTCCATCGTCTTTTTAATTCCTAATCTTAATATATAATATAATGTATAGGAGATACTAATAAATATCCCCCCTGTGATCCTCAATCAAACCCAAAGCTTCGCACAATGTCTCCTCCGGACAGCAAAGAGAGATGCGAATAAATCGCTCGCCGCAACTACCGAATATAAACCCCGGAGTTACAAACACTCCAGCCCCATAAAGTATCCTGTCGGCCACAATCTCGCTACCCGGCCAGCCCTCGGCCAGCTTGCCCCAGAGGAACATACCGCTCTGGTTCGGATTGCAGGCGCAGCTTATCGTTTTCATTATCTCTAAGGCAACCGCGCGGCGGCTTTTATAAATCCCGTTAACCGACAAGTACCATTCGCGCGGAGCCTTCAGAGCCTCGATCGCAGCATATTGCATCGGCTTGAACTGCCCCGAATCAACATTGCTCTTTACCTTCAATATCCATTGTACAAAGCGCGAATTGGATGTAAGCATGCCCATGCGCCAGCCGGGCATATTGTGCGACTTACTAAGCGAGTTAAGCTCGATACAAACCTCCTTCGCCCCCGGAATACTCATTATACTGAGCGGATTATCATTAAGAATGAAGCTATAAGGATTATCGTTCACAATCACAATACCGTGCCGACGCCCAAAGTCAACCAGCCTTGCAAACAAATCTCTGTCGGCTTTCGCTCCCGTAGGCATATGAGGATAATTAACCCACATAAGTTTCACATTTCCGAGATCCTCACGTTCCAGCGAAGCCAAATCAGGATACCATCCGCTTGCCTCGTCAAGCTCGTAAGCAATAATTTTTGCGCCCACGAGGTTCGACACCGAAGTGTAGGTGGGATAACCCGGATTCGGAACCAGCACAGCGTCGCCGGGATTAAGAAAAGCCATGGATATGTGCAATATACCCTCCTTCGAGCCAATCAAGGGAAGAATCTCGCCGTCGGGATCGGTCTCAACATTGTACCAGGTTTGATACCATGCCGAGTAAGCCCTGCGGAGCTCCGCAATTCCCGTGTAAGGCTGGTAGCCATGCTCGCCGGGCTGCCCCGCATGAAAACATAGCGCCTCAACCGTCAGGTCCGACGGAGGAAGGTCGGGGCTGCCTATCCCAAGGTTGATAATACGCCGCCCCTTAGCATTAAGGTCGGCCACCTCACGAAGCTTGCGCGAAAAATAATACTCGCTCACGCTGTTAACCCGCTCCGCAGGCTCTATACTATACGTTTTGCTGCGCTTCTGCATATTCGCCAAGAATTTTAAAATCTTTTGTAAGAGGAATAACCGCGTCGAGAGCCTGTTTGTAACGAGTATAATCGGCAAACGTCAGGTTAATGTAAAAAAGGTATTGCCACTCGCGCCCAACTATCGGCAACGACTGTATCTTCGTAAGATTCATATCATAAAACGACAGGATAGACAAAACTTGCGACAAACTGCCCACCGCATGAGGCAACGAAAACACCAGAGACGACTTACTCTTTCGCACGCCCGTTAAATAATCGTCGGCAACCCAAGGATCGGCTATCACAAGAAAGCGAGTAAAGTTCCTCTTATTCGTTTCAATCTCCTCCGCCAAGATGTTAAGCCCAAACAGCTCCGCCGCGTCGCGACTGCATATCGCCGCATGACCCCTCAACTGCTCCTCGGCAATCCAGCGAGCGCTGGCCGCGGTATCATCGCGCTCAACAACCCTTACGCGAGGAATCGCGTTAAGAAAATCAGCGCACTGCATCAAGGCGATAGGATGCGAGTCAACCTCGGTTATATCCGCCGCATCCACCCCCGGCAAGGCCGCAAGCACAAGCGAAATACGCAACTTATACTCGCCGATTATCCTAAATCCGCTTTGCCTTATTAACTCATGATTCTGAAGCAAACTACCGGCAATAGTGTTTTCAATGGCCATAATACCAAGCATCGACGAGTCTTTTTGCATCGAAGTAATCACGTCTTTAAACGTATCGCACTCCACTGTTTCCACCTCGCCGGGAGCAAAATAACGGCGGGCTGCCATTTCGTGAAACGAGCCTGAAATGCCCTGGATCGCAACTTTTGTTTTCATCTTTAATTCTTATAGCTTATTCTTGTTTATTCCTTTATAGCGGCCTTTAACAAAAAGTCCCGCCTCGTTTATAAGGCAGGACTTTCGTTTTATCAACCACTGTTAATCTCGTTTTTCACGTGCATACGCCCCTGCCTTCACCTCGTCGAGGTAAAAGTAATAATAGAAATATGTGAAATCGCGTTTGCTCATGATCAACCTTGTTTTAATTTGCGCACAAAAGTAGTATTTAATTTCATCCCGCAAATAAATTCCCTCTTTTTTTCATTCGATGAATATATATAAACAAACATTCCCGCCCACAGGCCCTTCCATATAATAAAGCATATTAAAATAAAAGGCCGGGCCGCCTTTGCCGGAATGTTTTATCACACACGGTTAAACCACTTTTTCGTATGCCTGAAGCGAGAGCATCTCGTCGGGCACCGACGCCTTAATGTTTTTAATCAGCAAATCGGCGATAGCCTCCCGTATAAAGTCGGTTCGCGTAACCCAAACAATCTCGCGCGTAGGCTTGGGGATGCCGAAAGGCCTTACAAGCTCCTTTTGGGCCTCGCTCAACTGGCTCACGGCCAACTCGGGAATAAACGTCACGCCGTGGCCCGCCTCCACCATGCGCATAAACGTGTCGAGGCTGCCCAGGCGGTAGGAGGCCTGCCTTATCCTCGACTTTTGCATCTGGCAGAAGCGAACAAGCTGGTCGCGGAAGCAATGACCCTCGTCGAGCAGCCAGATATGATCGCCGTTAACGTCGGACGAGCGCATCAGGTCGCTTTTAAATATCGGCTCGTTTCGCGACACATAGCCCACAAACTGCTCATAAAAAATCGTAGTTCCCCGAAGATCCTTCTCCACCGGCTGAGAGGCGATTATGGCCGCGTCGATCTCGCCGGCCAGCAAAGCGGCTATGGTTGGAGTGGTTTGCATTTCAAGGATATGGATATCCAGGTCTTTTTGCTTGTCAATAAGTTTATAAAGGAAGCGCGGCAGCAGGTAAGGAGCTATCGTAGGCAAAACGGCAAGCCTGAACACCCCTTTGGCAGAGCCGGTTGCCTCCTTTACAATATCCTTTATCATAGCCGCCTGATGAACCACCCTCCGCGCCTGCTCAATAAGCTTTTCGCCGGGCGAAGTAGGCTTCACGGGCTGTACGTTACGCTGGAATATTTTAACGCCAAGCTCTCTTTCAAGCTTCTGTATCATCATGCTAAGTGTTGGCTGAGTAACGCCGCAATGTTCGGCTGCTTTGGCAAAATGGCGGAAGGTATCCACCGCGAGTACATATTCAAGTTGCTGTATGGTCATGAGCTTTAAGATTATTTTACTGCAAATATACTCAACTCTTTCATACCTGGCCCCTCCGCCGGCAAATACCAAGCATTACACAGCATAATTTATGCCTCCGCCAAGCCGCCATAACCTTTAATACACAAGCCGGAAAGCCCCGTAAAGCCTTACAAGCAATAATTTATCATCCCCCAAGCCTGATTGTAGATAAAATAACCTTAAAACCGTATCCCCAACCCCTCATAAAACTCCAACGCGACCGCGGCGGACATCCCGACAGCCGGTTTAAAGTTCACAGCGACCGCGGCGAACATCCCGACAGCTGTTTTAAAGTCCAACGCGGTCACGGCGAATATCCCGGCAGCCGGTTTCAAGCCCGACGCGGTCACGGCGGACATCCCGACAGCCGGTTTCAAGTCCACCGTGATCGCGGCGGATATCCCGACAGCCGTTTACTTGCCCGACGCGACCACGGCGGATATCCCGACAGCCGGTTTCAAGCCCGACGCGACCACAGCGGACATTCCGACAGCCGTTTGCTTGCCCGACGCGGTCACGGCGAACATCCGGAAGCCCGGTAGCTTGTCCGACGCGGTCACGGCGAACATCCGGAAGCCCGTTTGCTTGTTCGACGCGGTCGCGGCGGATGTCCGGAAGCCCGGTAGCTTGCCCGACGCGGTCGCGGCGGGGGGTTCGAGGGCCTACATCATCCGAAGTGAACGTTCAAACGGTAATATTGGGTTTTCAACCATATATAATATAATGTAAAAGGAGGCGATGCCTGGGGTATGGATATTTGAATAAGGATAAATGGAAGCGAAAAACATTTGGGGGATGCAATTGTATGGGTTACAGGCTCCGGGGGCTATTGCCGGCTTATTGATTGATGGTTAAAACAACGTTATCGGCGGGCGCTGCAATATAATAATGTAATAAAAGAGGCTAACCGGCTGCGGGAAGGATTTGCCGGATTCATTTTTAAGCATATCTTTGCAGCCGCAAGCTCGGGGTGTAGCGCAGTCCGGTTAGCGCACCTGCTTTGGGAGCAGGGGGTCGCGAGTTCGAATCCCGCCACCCCGACTGAGTAAAGCCAGACAGTTATTAACTGCCTGGCTTTTTTTATGCCCCTCCATCGCCTTAACCTGATGCGTACAATCCGCTGCTGATGCGGCTTTTGGATTTGTCAATAACTTGTTGATAAAAGCGCCTGAAAAAATATCCTAACGATGAATAAAAGCCAATACCTTAGCCGCCGAAATCCAATAAAGGATTTGCAAGTGAAAAACAACAACAAATTTAAAAACATATAAGATGACTCGCACGGCAAATATATCAGACTATAATAAATTAAACATAAACTAAGCAAAATGGACACAAGAGAGAAGAAAACAAAACTCAAACTTTCCGGGTTTCTGCTCTGTATGCTGATCTCGCTTACGGTTTCGTCATGCTACGGGCCTGAGCTTGACATTATACAGAAGGAAATTTCAGACATAAAGAAAGACATAGAAGCCATAAAAGCGAAAATTGATAACGGTAAGTTCATCGTATCCGTCGTTCCCATTGCCGGAGGCTTTACCATCTCATTTAGCGATGGTTTATCTCACACCATAACCAGCGGGGCGAACGGGCAGCCGGGCGAGAACGGTACTATATGGCATATCAATATTGCGGATAGCTGCTGGTACTATACCCCGCCTTCGGGAGTAGCCATTCCAACCACAATGCGCGCTATTCCGAGAGACGGCAAAGCCGGAGCGGCCGGGCAATCGGCTCCCGCGCCTAAAATCAGTCCCAGCGGCTTTTGGATAATGTATGAATGGAACCCTGCCAGGTCGGTTTACGACACGATAATATCAACAATACCTGCCAATCTTACGCCCTATCTTGTTTACCCGCCAACCAACCCGCATTACGTTTACATGTTTGTGCCCAAGCGTGATAACAGCGTGCCGCCGAGGATTGTTTACGACTCTATCGCTTTGCCGCTGGAGGATAAGAAAGTATTGATCATAAGCTTTAAGGGATACGGGTACAAAGAGGGTCAAACCATAAAGATGCTCGACAGCCTTGCATTCAAATACTGGCAGATCGACGCTTCAGCGCTGCCAACATGGGCGGGCGAGAAGCAAATCACGCAGGATACGCTGTTTACCAACTGGCAGTCGCCGGTTCAGAAGCCCGATTCGCTTGTGGTTGTGTTCGCGGCCAACAATCCGAACGCTACCAACCTCTACTTGGAGGATTCGCAGAGGGATTCCAACCCATTCTTAACCCTTACCACCCCCGTAAGGCTAACGAACGAGCTGCTTACAAAAGCTTATTACGATACGCTGTATTACGCCAGGATGCAATACGTTACAAACGTGCCGTCGGGAACCAAAAACGGGAATGTACAATACTTCCTTGTTAACAACAGTCCCGACAGGGAGCGTTCGATAGCAAGCTATCCGATTAATGCAACTACGCCATATCCGATTCCGGCTGCAAGGGTGACATCGGTGGGAGGGGCAATGCCTCTCGCTACTACTGATGCGAGATACCCATACTTCAACATTGACCCTGCGTCGACTGCATTAGCCCTTACTTTCAGCGGCGGCGAATATATGTACGACTACTTGATAAGGGATACAGCCGTTATCGCCGCGCCGCTAATCGCAACAAGCGCAAACAAAAAGACGTTCACGTTCAAGAAGACTCCTACTACGATTGTACCCTCTATAACTTACAAAATTGTAGTAGAGAAGCTGATGAAGAATGGTTCGGTCGTGATAGATACGCTGGCAATACGCACAGACCCATCTCTGCCACTTCCTTAACACAATATATTTCACACAGAATTTTTTCAAATAGCAGTTTTTATGAAAAGAGAGGAAAACCCCCGATGTGAATCGGGGGTTTTTTGTTTTTCGGGAAGGATGATGTCGGGTTGGATCTTAGCGGTTAACGGTTCATTTTCCATTAACGATTCGCTCTGCGCATCGCGCCGCATTGCGGAGTATTTCCTCTTCGCCGTGGACATGCCGGTTTAGCATCAGGATGCGGCCGTTGCAAATCACGGTGTCGATGCAACTGCCGTTGGCGGCGTAAACCAGGTTGGATATAAAGTTATGGTTAGGCGTGAAAGCCGGAATGTTGAGGTCGACAAGGCAAAGGTCGGCAAGGTAGCCTTCCTCGATACGTCCGGCGCGGATGCCGAGTATGGCGGCTCCTTGCGATGTGGCGGCCTCGAATACTTCGGGGGCGCTTAATGCTTCGGGGTCTTTTCGCCAGGCTTTGCCTAAGAGCGAGGCGAGCTTCATGGCTTCGAGCATATCAAGATTGTTAGACGAGGAGCATCCGTCGGTTCCGATTCCTACCCGGATGCCTGCGCGGCGCATCTCGGTGAAGCGAAATTCATGGCCTGATGCAAGTTTCATGTTCGAGGCGGGGTTATGGGCAACGCTAACGCCGTTGTCGGCAAGCATCCGGATTTCTTCGTTGTCAATATAAAGTCCGTGAGCGATAAGCAGTCGCGGCGAGAGGAGGCCCAGGCTGTCGAGGTATCGTACGGGAGTGCATCCGAAGCGTTCGATTGAGAAGGCAACTTCGGTTTCGGTTTCGGCGAGATGTAGATGGATCATAAGTTGGCGTTCCGCCGTCCATTGGTTTATCCACTTTAAGGTTTGGCCCGACACGGTGTAGATGGCATGAGGGGCAACTGCGTAAGCGATTCGCTCCTCGCGGCGGTTGGTTTCATGATAAAGGCTACTGATTAGGGCTTTGCTATCTTCGGCTTTGTCGGAACTGAAATGATCAAAGCAGGCGCAGGCGAGCATGGCTCGCAAACCGGATTCGCTAACGGCCGCGGCTGTGTCGTTCATATAATGATAACTGTCGACAAAGGTTGTGGTTCCGCTTTTAATCATTTCGAGACATGCTAATCGTGCGCCCCAATATACATCGTTGGGCTGGAGTCGCGCTTCGATGGGCCAAATCCTTTCTTCGAGCCATCGCATCAGGGGCATGTCGTCGCCGCATCCGCGGAGTAAAGTCATGGCGGCATGGTTGTGGAGATTAACGAAGCCGGGTATCACGGCCTTTCCGCCGGCGTTGATAATTTGCCCCGGATCGGGCGGCATTGCGTTTCCAATATATATTATATGCGCTCCTTCGATGAGGATGTTGACAGTGCGCCCATTGAGTATCGCTGATTGTATGAGGATTCGTTCCACGATCAGAAGCGGACGAGGCGGTAGAATTCTGCCACGGTTTCGATACCTTTCTCGAAGAAGTCGATCGGGAAGCTTTCGTTAGGCGAGTGGATGGCGTTTTGCTCAAGTCCGAATCCCATGAGTATGGTTTTGACGCCGAGTATTTGCTCGAAGGTTGAAACGATAGGGATGCTGCCTCCGCGCCTGAGTCCGAGGGGTCGTTTGCCGAAGGCTATTCCCATTGCCTGCTCGGCGGCGCGATATGCGGGATGGCTAACGGGGCAAACATATCCTTGTCCGCCGTGTAGGGATCGGACGTTTACTTTTACTGTTCGCGGGGCGATATTTCTCAAATGTTCGGCAAAGAGTATTCCGATTTGGTAATGATCTTGGTTGGGCACAAGGCGGCAGGATACTTTGGCATAGGCTTTGGATGGGATGACGGTTTTGGCTCCTTCGCCGGTATATCCGCCCCATATTCCGCAAATGTCGAATGTTGGCCGACAGCTGTTGCGTTCGAGGGTTGAGTATCCGGCTTCTCCGAAGAGAGCGTCGACGTTTATTGCTTTCCGGTATGCGTCTTCGTCGAAAGGCACGCGTGCAATCATGTCGCGTTCGGCCGACGATAGTTCTTCAACGTCGTCGTAAAAGCCTGGGATGGCGATGCGTCCCCGGTTGTCGATGATGCCGGCCAGCAGTCGGCACAGCACGTTGATCGGATTGTCGACAGCTCCGCCGAAGTGTCCGGAGTGTAAGTCGCGGTTGGGTCCGGTGAGTTCAATTTCCCAATAGGCGAGTCCTCGGAGACCAGTGGTGAGGGTAGGTATGTCGGCGTTCAGCATGGTAGTGTCGGACACTAAGATTACGTTGGCCCGGAGGAGATCCTTATGCTTGTTGCAGAAAGCTTCGAGGCTTGGCGATGCGATTTCTTCCTCGCCTTCCATGATAAACTTTACGTTGCAATGGAGGTTGCCGGTTTGGAGGGCTGTTTCAAATCCTTTGGCTTGAATCATGGCTTGTCCTTTATCGTCGTCGGCTCCTCTGGCCCACATTCTGCCTTCGCGAACAACGGGTTCAAACGGTGGGCTGTTCCAGAGGTTGAGCGGTTCGGGGGGCATAACGTCGTAATGACCGTAAACAAGTATGGTTGGAGCTTGCGGGTCGATAATTTTCTCGGCGTAAACTACGGGATTGCCTGCGGTTGGCATAATCTCGGCGCGATCGGCTCCGGACGAGATTAATATTTCTGCCCATCTTTCGGCGCAGGTTCTTATGTCTTCCTTGTGTTCACTTTTTGCACTTACTGAGGGGATTCGGAGGAGCGATGCCCATTCATTGATGAAGCGGGCTTTGTTTTCGTTGATGAATGATTTTGTTGACATAGTTGTGTGATATTTTTTGGATTGTATTCATAATAATGGCAAATATAGGAAAATGGGGTAAGAGTTTGAAATTTGTTGGTTGTTGAAGCAGGGTTAATTAGTAATCGGAGTTGCAAATCGAGTAGGAGAAACGGGATTAATTCCCGTTTCGTCCTCTCACACCACCGTACATGCGGTTCCGCATACGGCGGTTCTTTAGCTACGATACATTTTGTAGCAATCCATAAGGCAAGT
>JAITGL010000040.1 GCA_031280645.1 Tannerellaceae bacterium
CTCCTTCTCCTCAGCTTTATACCGGCAGCTCCCCTCGCATGGTACGCTATCGACAGGTGGATGACGAACTTCGTATACAAGATTCCCATGCACTGGTGGGTGTACCTCTGTTCCTTCATTATTATATCGCTGCTCACAGTTGCAACCGTAACCTTCCAGAACTGGAAGGCGGCCAATATGAATCCGGCGGAGTGCTTTAAGGAATAATACACGGCAATAAAAACATACATCACATAACCAATTTACATATCATGAAAACTATCATCCGAAACTTTCTCAGTATCCTGCGCCGCTACAAGATATCAATGCTGCTCAACGTAGCCGGCCTCGCCGCCGCCTTTGCCGTATTCATCGTCATCATGATGCAGGTTGATTACGACCGCAATTTCGACAAATGTCACCGCGACGCCGACCGTATCTTCCGCCTGGAAGTAAATTTCCAGGGAGAATGGAGCAACTCCATCTGCCGCCCCTTCGGCGAGGGCCTCATCGCCTCCTCTCCCCATATTGCGGCCGGAGCCATGGCCGACGAAATCGACCTCGGATCGGGCTCGGCCGACTTAACTTACAACGGGCCCGACGGCCGGCAAACATGGCGCGAAAAGATTGTAGAGGTTACAAGCGGATACGCCGACGTTTTTACCTTCAACATGGTTGAAGGCAACGCCGCCGCGCTTGCCGAGCCATCCTCCATCCTGATTTCGCAAACCGCCGCAAGGCGATTCTTCGGCGAGGGGGAGGCTGTGGGCAAGCAGCTCAAGTCGGTCGGGGGCGACTTTGTGGTCGGAGGAGTATACCGCGATTTCCCGCGCAACTCATCACTCGGCAATCATATCTACGCCGCTTTCCCGCACGATAAACATAAAGACGACTGGAACACCTGGAATTACAGTTGCTACATACGTACCGACAACCCGCAGGCGGCCGAGAACCTTATAGCCGACTACCGCCGCAACGTAAGTATAGTGGACAAGATGGAAGGCATGCCCCTCGGAGAAGACGACCTCAGCTTCCGCCTCTCCCCCCTGAAGTCCCTTCACTACTTGGCCAACGTGCGCTACGACCCCGTGCCGAAAAGCGACAGCCGCACCGTTGCCATCCTTACGGCCATAGCGATAGTAATAATCGCCATAGGCGGCATCAATTTCTCCAACTTCGGGATGAGCCTTGTTCCCAAAAGGGTGCGAAGCGTTAATACCCAGAAAGTGCTCGGCGCAAGAGTGGCGTCGATCCGCAAGGCTTTGATTCTCGAATCGGTTGCAATCGCCTTGTTCTCCTTCGGAGTTGCCCTCGTAATTGTATACCTCCTTAAGGGAACGGAGGCGGCCGGACTTATCGACGCCGAGTTCTCGCTCGCCGCCCATCCCGGCATCATAGCCTTTACGGCCTTGCTGGCCGTTGCCGTAGGGCTGGCCGCCGGCATTTACCCATCATGGTATGTAACTTCATTTCCCCCGGCGCTGGCCCTCAAAGGCAACTTCGGACTTTCGCCCAAGGGAAGGGCCCTGCGCAACCTCCTTGTGGGATTGCAGTTCGCCGCATCGTTCGCCCTCATTATCTCCGCATCGTTCATCTACCTCCAAAATCATTTTATGAGGAACACGCCTCTGGGCTACGACCGCGACCAGCTTATTGTAGCCCATATCAACAACCGTATAGCCAAGCAATCCGAAACCTTCAGGGCCAAGATCAAGCAGGATTCGTCGGTTAGCGAAATGGCCTTCGCCATGAACCTCTTCGGCGGGAGCGACAGCTACAACCGCTGGGGAAGCGCCTACAAAGGCGAAAGCATCATGAACGACATCTTTGTAGTAAGCCACCAGTTCCTCTCAATCATGGGAATCGAAATAACCGAAGGCCGCAACTTCCGCGAGGAAGACAAAGGCAAATACATATTCAACAGCCTCTCGAAGGGAGAATACTCCATGGAACTCGGCTCAACCATCGACGGAACCGAGATAATAGGCTTCGTGCCCGATATACGCTTCGCCTCCTTCCGCAGAACGGTTGAGCCGATGGGCTTCTATGTGCCCGACGCCGGGTGGGACTCAGGCTGGATGTCGTACGCCTACATAAAAATCAAGTCCGGCTCCAACCTCGGCTCAGCCATGGCCCATGTTCGCTCCACCCTGAAAGAATTGGATTCAGAAAGCAGCTTCGACGTGGTATTTTTCGACGAGGTAATGAACCGCCTTTACGGGCAGGAGCGCAGGCTAAGCCTGTTGATAACCCTGTTCGGCATCGTGGCCGTGCTTACCTCTATGGCCGGCGTGTTCGGCCTTGTGATATTCGACAACGAGTACCGCCGGCGCGAGATCGGCATCCGCAAGGTGTTCGGGTCGACCACGGGGCAGATCCTTGCAGTATTTAACCGCACTTACATCCGCATCCTTGCCGTTTGTTTCCCGCCCGCCGCCCTCGCGGCCTGGTACGTGATTAACGGATGGCTCTCGTCGTTCGCCTATCGCACGCCGATGCACTGGTGGGTATACTTATCGGCCTTCGCTGCCGTATCGGCCATAACCATATCGACGGTAACGCTCCAAAACCTGAGGGCCGCGGGCATGAACCCGGTGAAAAGCATCAAGTCGGAGTAGCGACGCAATCCCGATAGACGCCCGAACGGTATAGACGCTACGAATCGCGTCTATACCGCTAACGCGCGTCCGCTACGCCGGCTCAACGCTCTCCACACAACATGCAACCTGTAATACGTAAAATTCATGCTTTCATGTAATATATCGAATAGCAACAGTAATTGCTTCACTGTTTCATGTAATATTGGAAATAGTGAAATTAAATATTTTATAATCTCATATAATACGATAAATACAAAAATGGAAGTTTTAGTGATTTCATATAATATAAGAGATATCATCAACAATATTTTAATACCTTCCAATAGTATTAGAACCAATGAAATTAAAAATTTCAGGCTTTCTAATATTATTAGAGCTAATAAATAAAGTTTTGCATCACCTGTAATAATATAAGATCTAATGTTATTAAAAATTTAAAGCTATCATATAATACAATAACTATGGATATAAAGAATTTTAATGTCTCATATAGTATAAGATTTGATAAAATAGAAAATTTAAAGCTATTATATAATATATAATCATGTGACGTAAAAAACTGAAAGCGCTCATATAATACATGAACTAATGAAATATAAAATTGAAAGCTATAATATAATACATAAATGAGCTACAACAAAAATTTTGAGCAATCATATAATACAACAACCAATTACTACAAGAATTTCATCATCTCCCATAAGAAGACGTTCGATAAGCCCGCCGGCCGGAGCCGGGTCAAGCCCCGGAGCAGGCCAAACAGGCGTGCCGATGCCGGAAGATGCGCTATATTTGCTCGCTACATAATAATATAAACTAATAGATAAGTACTGCCATGAAGAAAAGAGACAACAGTATAGACATACTGAGAGGGATAGCGATATTAATAATGTTCGGCGCCAATGTGCTGGGATATGTTACTCCGTGCAGCCGGCATCCCATGTGGTTCGCAATAGCGTCGTCGATGGCCGCCCCGCTGTTCATTATGATTTCGGGATATATGGCGGCGCAAAATGCCGCAAGCAAGAGCCGGGGCGCGTCATACTACCTTATCCGCGGAGGCATGCTGATTCTGACGGGCGTTTTAATCGACGCAATGATATGGAGGATACTGCCCTTCGCGTCGTTCGACGTTCTTTACCTTATCGGGCTGAGCCTCCCGGCGGTTTACCTGCTGCGGAAGGCTTCCGACTGGATTAAGTGCGTGGCTGTGGCGGCCACTCTGGCGGCGACTTTCCTGCTCCAGCAGGCATGGCCTTATGCCGAGAATCCGGTGGAAATAGAGTACCTGCTCCCCGGAGCCGACTTCTCGGCCTATACTCCGGCCAATTTTATCAAGGGGATGCTGTACGACGGATGGTTCCCGGTATTTCCGTGGATCGGGGCGGCTATTGCCGGCAGCATATTCGCCTCGGTTCGCAGCAGGATGTACCGCGGCTTTGCCGATATGAAGGTTGCCGCTACCGGAGCCGTTACGGCAATAGCCGGCATTGCGGGAGTGTATTTGTTTTACAGCTCCGAGGCTCCCTTCGACATGCTTGCCAGTCGCGAGCCTTACGGCGAGATATTCTACCCGTCGACGCCGCTTTTTATGATCGGGGGGCTTGGGGCATGTATCCTCGCGATGGCTATTGCCGACGCTACGCAGGAGCTGAAGGTCTGGAAGCCGGTAATGGTTCTGGGCAGGGCGTCGCTGTTTAATTACATAGTTCATATTGCGATAATCAACTTCGCGATATCTCCCCTTTTCGAGGATAACGAGCAGCCCCTTTCAACCGGCTGGATTGTTTACGCCGCCCTTGCCGCATCGTGCCTGGCGCTGTCGTGGGGAGTATCGGTTATGAAGAGCAGGGTTAAGAGCGATAACTTCTTCTACAAATTTTACTTTGGGGGATGACGCTGCGCGGCGGATAAACGAGCCGCAACGGATCATGCCTCATACTGCATATTCAAAACGTAATTCTCAATAAAATTTAATACGATGAACTCAATAAAAAGAAACCTCCGGGCTATCTTCCGCCGCAGCAAGCTGGCCGTGGGCCTTAACATGCTCGGCCTCTCGGTAGCGTTTGCCGCATTTATGATTATGATGATACAGGTAAGCTACGAACAAACGTTTGACCGTTGCCATCCCAACAGCAACCGTATCTTCAGGGTAGACTTGAAAGACTCCGACCCCTCGGCCATACTTGCCCGCGGAATGGTAGACGCCATCGAGGCCTCGTCGGGCTACATTGAAGAAAAAACGATTATCAACCCCTGGATCGGCAATATATACGTAACGGTGGGCGACAGCGTAGAGAGGCAGGGATACCGCGAGCGGTTTATAACCTGCTATCCGAACATAACCCGGATGTTCGGCTTTAATTTTACCGAAGGCGACGCCGGATGCCTTGCCGATCCCGAAAAGGTAATCATACCGCTAAGCATGGCCCGGAGGATGTTCGGCAACGAGCCCGCGGCGGGCAAACGGATAGAGGCCATGGAGAGCGTATGGACTAAGACCGGGATGCGGAAGTTTGTGGTAGGAGCAGTATACCGCGACTTCCCCGGCAACACCCAGCTCGACAACTGCATCTACTCCGCTATCGACAACACCATGGAGGGCGACTGGACAATGCGCAACTTCATTTGCTACATCATGACCGCCTCGGCCGGCGAGGGCCGGCGCCTTGAAGCCTTCATCAACCAAACCTTCAACTTCGGCCCAGCCTCGCCCCCCGACGGAGCGCCCATGGCCTTCAATCTGGTTCCGCTGCACGACGTTTATTACGGCCCCCCGATATCGAACGCGATAAGAACCGGAAGCCGGCTAACGGTAAGGATAATCATGGCCATAGCCATGCTGCTGATAGCGATCGCCGCCATTAACTTCACAAACTTCAGCATCGCCATGGCCCCCATGCGCATGAAAAGCCTCAACACCCAGCTCATCCTCGGAGGAGGCAAAGCATCGCTGCGGAGAGCCTTGACGAGCGAGGCCGTACTCATTGCCGCCGTTGCATGGCTGGTATCCATCCTTATCGTATACCTGCTGGGCGAGTACCGCATGCTGCCCTTTATCGAAGCCTCCACCGGATTGCGGCATATATGGGGAACAGTTATTGCAACCGGAGCCGTGGCCGTCGGGACAGGATTTGCGGCCGGGCTTTATCCGGCGTGGTATGCTACGTCGTTCCAGCCTGCGCTTGCCTTGAAGGGTAATTTTGCCTTGTCGCCTGCCGGGCGCAGCCTCCGCTCATGGCTTATCGGATTTCAGTACGTTATCTCTATCGGCTTGATAATAGCGGCCATGTTCATCCAATTGCAGAACAATTATGTTAAAGGATTGCGGCAGGGCTTCGACAAGGAGCGTGTAGCCGTTGTGAAGATCAACGGCGGCATGTATCAGAACCACCGCCAAACTATCGAGTCGCTTATCGGCGAGGATGCGTCGGTAGAGGGCGTAGCCTTTACCCAGCACAAGCTCGGCGGGTCTGACGTTTACAGCTATTATTCATACGAGTGTCGCGGCCGTACCGTTATGGCCCAAACCTTAGGCGTATCGCACAACGTACTCAGCGTATTGGGCATCCCCATAGCCGAAGGCCGCAGCTTCCGGCCCACCGAGGAGCATCGCGAAGGCGGCGTTGTATTTGTAATCAACCGCCTGATGCAGGAACGGCTGGGCGTTGAAGTAGGCGATCAGTTAACGATGGGCTGGCCCAACAGCCCCGGCGAGGTGGCAGGCATTATCGACAACGTGAAGTTCAGCTCCGCCCGGTACGACCTGGCTCCGTTAGCCTTTGCCATCAACTCGCCGATACCGGCCGCGTACCTCTACGCGCGGATCAGCTCCGGAGCCGACATGCAGAAAGCCGCCGCCCACATCCGCGCCTCCATTGCCCGCATCGACCCGTCCTATCCTGCCGACGTGGAGTTTTTCGACAGCATCCACCACGACCTCTATCAAAAGGAGGAGAACCTCAACGCGAGCGTAACCATGCTTGCCGTCTTGGCGGTGATACTCTCGATAACGGGCGTATTCGGCCTCGTGATGTTTGAAACGCAGTATCGAAGGAAGGAGATCGGGGTCCGCAAGGTGTACGGGGCTACCACGGCCGGGATAATCGGCATGTTTAACAAGACCTACCTGCGCATCGTATGCCTGTGCTTCATCCCCTCCGCCTTAATTGCCCGCTACGCCGTTGGCCGCTGGCTCGAAGGCTTTGCCGACAAAACGCCTATGCACTGGTGGGTATTCGCCGTTGCCTTCATAATGATAGCGATAGTAACGGCGGCAACGGTAAGCATCAGGAACAGGCAGGCGGCCGGGATGAACCCGGTAGAAAGTCTAAGGGGATAGGCGATCCGGGGGATGCGAGGGAGGTAGGCGTTTGCAGGGGAGTAGGAACTCTCGGTTCAAACGCCTAACTTTACCTCCAAATAAACACATAACATATGAAGCTAAATATTTCCATTACGCAAGCAGCCGAAGATTATTACAACAAAGGATTGTATTACGGCTTTGACAGCCAGTTTGCCCGAGGGCTCGAAGATTTCCGCATCAAGCTTGAAGCCGATCCGAACGATGCCGAAACATATTCGCAGATGGGTATCTTCTTTATCCGCAACGGCAATTTCACCGACGCCGTTGCCACCCTCCGCGAGGCCCTCCGCCTTGCGCCGGAAAACGCGGAGTACTTTATGCACGCCGGAGTGGCGTACTACAAGCAGGGCAACTATCACCATGCCGCCCGCCTGTTCCAAAAGGCAACTTACCTCAAGCGCGACTACGTCGACGTATACTTCCGCCTCGGCAACTGCTACGAAATGATGGACGACCCCAGCCTCCTCCACAAAGCCTGCGCCGCCTACCGCCAGGCCGTTCGCTACAAGCCCGACGATTTCAAATCGCTTGTAGGCTTAGGATCTACCTCCGCCATGACAGGCAACTACGATCAGTCGATCGTAGCCTTTGAAAAGGCCGAGAAGCTTGATCCCAACGAGCCGGTATTACTCTACAATATGGCCAACAGCTATTACTATAAGGGTAATTACAAACGGGCCATTGCCTATTACGAAAAGTCTCTAAGCCTCCAGCCCGACTTTTCCATGGCTAAAACGAACTTAGAGTTTGTGAAGAACTGTACAGACGAGGTTGAGGAAATTAATTAAGAATCACTAAAGGAGAATTAACAATGGCAAAGCGCAAAAAGAAAGCAAGCAGAGACGGCGAGGAGTCTTCCAAATCAAAGAAGACCCGGAGGATGAAGAAGCGCCAAATAGCTGCAGCCATCCTCGAAGTATTCAAGAGCGAACCCAAGGAGGCGCTTAACTACAAACAAATAAGCCGCCGGATCGGCATAGAAGCCCAGGTGCAAAAGATGATAGTGGCCGATATCCTTGGCGACATGGCCGACGACGGCGTTATCGGCGAGGTCGACCGGGGCCGGTATCGCTTCAACAGCCTCGGCACAATGGCCGAAGGACTATTCCAGCGGCGAAGCAACGGCAAGAACATGTTCCTGCCCGACAACGGCGGCATTGCCGTATTCGTTGCCGAGCGCAACTCGCTTAGGGCAATGGACGGCGACAGGGTTCGCGTACAGCTCTTGGCCAAACGCCGCGGCGCTGAGCCGGAAGCCGAAGTAACCGACATTATCGAACGGGTTGAACGCTCCTTTGTAGGCAAGCTTGAAGTAGCCAAAGGATACGCCTTCCTTGTAACCGAAGACAAAACGCTGGCCAACGATATCTTTATCCCCAAGGATAAGCTGCGGGGCGGAAAGAATGGAGATAAAGCCATCGTCAAGATAACAGGCTGGCCCGCCAATGCCAAGAATCCGCTTGGAGAAGTGGTCGACGTGCTGGGAAAAGCCGGCAGCAACAACGCCGAGATGCACTCCATCCTGGCTGAATACGGCTTGCCCTACAAATATCCTACGGCAGTAGAAAAAGCCGCCTCCAAGATATCCGACATCATAACCGAGCGCGACCTTACCGGCCGCGAAGACTTCCGGAACGTTTTAACCTTCACCATCGACCCCGCCGACGCCAAAGACTTTGACGACGCCATCTCCGCCCGCCCCCTGCCCAACGGCCTCTGGGAAGTTGGCGTTCATATTGCCGACGTTACCCACTACGTAAAGCCCGACACGGCGCTCGACCGGGAAGCGCAGGAAAGAGCCACATCCGTTTACCTCGTTGATCGAACCATCCCGATGCTGCCCGAACGGCTTAGCAACGAGATTTGCTCGCTGCGCCCCAACGAGGATAAACTCTGCTTCGCCGTGATCTTCAACCTCGACGCTAACGCCGAGATCGCCTCCTCCCGCATTGTCCGCACCGTAATCCGTAGCGACCGGCGGTTTACTTACGAGGAAGCCCAGAAGGTAATAGAAACAGGAGAGGGCGACTGCCATGAGGCCATCCTCGCCCTCAACCTCCTCGCCGGGAAGCTGCGCGACCGGCGCTTCCGCAACGGCGCCATTAACTTCGACCGCTACGAGGTGAAGTTCAACCTCGATCCGGCCGGACGGCCGATCGGCGTGTACTTTAAGGAATCGCAAGACGCCAACAAGCTTATCGAAGAGTTCATGCTGCTTGCCAATAAGACCGTAGCGGAGTTTGCAGGCAAAACGCCCGCCAAGCGAACGGCCAAAACCTTTGTGTATCGCATCCACGACCTGCCCGATCCCGAGAAGATGGAACACTTCACCTCCTTTGTTCGCCGCTTCGGATACAAGCTGCGCGCCGACGGCTCAAGCTCCGAGGTATCGCGAGGCATTAACAAGCTGCTCGACTCGGTTAAAGGACGCCCGGAGGAAAACCTGATCGAAACCTTAGCCGTAAGGGCAATGCAGAAAGCCCGCTACTCAACGGCCAACGCCGGCCACTACGGCCTCGCCTTCGAGCATTATACGCATTTTACCTCCCCCATCCGCCGCTATCCCGACATGATGGCGCATCGCCTGCTCGAACGTTATATGGCCGGAGGGCGTAGCGTAACCAAAGACAAGTACGAGGAGATTTGCAAGCATTGCTCGGCAATGGAGCAGGTTGCGGCCAACGCCGAGCGGGCTTCGGTTAAGTACAAGCAGGTTGAATTTATGTCTGAACGCCTCGGCATGACTTTTAACGGCGTGATATCGGGCGTTACCGAATGGGGCCTGTACGTTGAGCTTAACGAAAACAAATGCGAAGGCCTCGTACCCATCCGCGACCTGCACGACGATTACTACGAGTTCGACGAAAAGAACTACTGCCTTACCGGACGCCGCCGGCGCAACTGCTTCCGCCTCGGCGATCCGATAAGGATAAGGGTTGCGCGCGCCAATCTCGAACGCAAGCAACTCGACTTTGCGCCGGTTGATCTGTAACGATCAACTGCCGGCGGGCAATAATCAAAGAGAAAATTTAAGCTGATCGAGCACGAGGGGAATCTCCTCCCGGCTGATCCCTGCCTTTAATAGCTGAGGAATGTCGTTGTTGAAATTCTCCATGAACCGGCGAAGGCTGTTGGCGTCGTCCTTGTCCTCGCCGTCGCCCGCGCTTGCGCTTTGCACGGCTTGCCTGTAAAACTCAACGGCATCGGCCAGCTTGCGGATAGCCCAGGAGGCATGCCCGGCGTTGATAAAATCGTTTATCGAAGGAGCTTTGGTTCCTTCAAAGAGTATTTTGCGGTAATAGGCCATCGCATCTTCGTACCGGCCGGACAGGAAGAGGCACCAGGCCAAAGGACGCCAGGCCCGGCTGCCGTTGCCGTCGGCGTCGAGATAATCTACCTTAAAATAGTATTTCAGAGCTTCGGCATAAGCGCCCTGTTCGAGGAGGCAATGCCCTATGCTTAGCTGAACCGACAGGTTGTCGGGATTCCAGGCTTCGAGGCGGCGGTAATATCCGACGGCCTTGTCGGGCTTGCCGAGGGCGCGGAAGCAGGAGGCTATCCGGCGCGTAAGCCATTTGCTTTGCGAGTTGATTATGTCGGCCTTGAGATAGGCTTCGAGGGCCTCGGCAATGTTGCCCATCTGGAGGCAGTAGCCAATCTTCTGGAGCAGCATGTCGTTGCCCGGATCGGCTTCGCTAAGGCGGCGGAACAGGGCGAGGGCTTCGCCAAAGTGATTCTTCTTGAGATGATACTCGGCAAATATCGAGAGGCTCTCGGTATCGCTTAGGCAGTCTTGCAATACGGGGAGGTTATAAAAGTCGAGGCTCAGGTCGAATATATCCGTAAAGTCTTTATGAAACTGATACAGCTTGAAAAAGCGGTAAAGATCCTGGATATACTGCCCGATGATATGATCGTAACCCTCCTTGTCGGCCGCCATATCGTTGCAATACTGCTCCATCATTTGCAGCATATGACCGTGGAACTGCCCAAGGATATGAGCTCGCTCGCCGTGCGACTGCCTCATCACGCTCAAGGCAAACGAATACTTATCGGAATTGCACAGGAAAACAAACGATTTGGCAAGACTTATCACAGCCTGCCTGGCCTCAACGTCGGCAAACTCGCCCAGGCGCGAATGGCCGGGCATGAAAGGCAGGAACCAATTGCTAACCTCGCGGAAAAAGTCGAAGCTCTTAAGGTTGGCAAAGGTCAGGTGCATCACGTCGGCTCCCTCGGCCTGGAGCCTGTTGTACTCCTCGATGCTCTTGCCCAGCTCGCTGCCGGCGAAAAAGTTTTTCCATTCGGGATTGGTTTCGGCAAGAGTTTCCGGGTCAAATTCGCTAAGGTTACCCTTGATGATATCGGGAATCACCTTGGTCATTGCCGGCAGGATTTCGGTTTGCAGCCGCTGGGTAATCTTTTCGGTTTCCTTGGCGAGGATGAAGCGCAGCGTAACGGTGCGAAGCCTTGCGGTGAACCCGGGCTGCTCGGCAAGGGCGGCCAGGCGATTGGCAATTTGCGGATAAGCGTGCAGCCTGCCCTTATACATATATATTATTACCAGCGCTCCGGTAAGGGCCCTGGCCTTGATTTCGATGTTGGCTCCGCGATCGTAAGCGTCGAGCATTAGCATTAGCTTCCGAACGTCGAAGTAACTCATCAGGCTTAGCAGAAGGGCCGACACTATCTGGCATCCGGCGGCCGAAGGGAGCGACTCGCTGGCCAGCGTTTCGGCAATCGAGTCGCAATCGCCGGGCTCAAAAGGATCGGATAGCCATATCTTGTTGAACAAAACGAATATGGTTTCCTCGATACTGTCCTGCATGGCGTTAGCCCCAACGAGCTGCCGCATCAACACATTGATCGAAACTCCCGGAATAGCCCTCCACTGGCGGCGGTAGAGGTAATACATAGGCGCGCCGTCGCTGCTTGAGTACATCTTCAGGCGGAGCCTGTCGGCAAGCTCGTATGTAGAAACGAGCACATCGCGGTAAATCGTGTTTTGCATAGGGTCGCGCACTCCCTCGATATGATACCGCAGCATATTGCAATAGGTTTCGCGGAGGCTGCCGAGCTTATCCTCGGCCTGCGGATCGCCTGCATGCTTCAGTACGTTTTTCATAACGTCGAAAGCTCCTTTCAGCTCCTTACGGTCGAGCGAGCTGATAATCTGTTCAAAAGAATGACGAATATATTGCTGTAAGATCATTTTGTATGTATATATGAATGCCAAAAGTAAGAGTTTCCGCCGGTTATTGAAAATTCCGGCCGGGAGTATCAATACTCCGGCGGCATCAAAAGTAAAACGGAATGTAGAGAGCTATCCTGTCGAGAATAAAAAATCCGGAAAGTCCTAAAAAGGGCCGTCAAAAGCGGTGCGCCGGCCTCCGCAGCAATATCAATCCCTTAAACGGGATGAATAAATTTCCGCAAGGCCGTTTAAGGACTTAAATGGGGCGAATGAATTTCCGCAAGGCCGTTTAAGGACTTAAATGGGGTAAATGAATTTCCGCAAGGCCGTTTAAGGACTTAAACGGGATGAATGAATTTCCGTAAGGCCGTTTAAGGACTTAAATGGGGTAAATGAATTTCCGTAAGGCCGTTTAAGGACTTAAATGGGGTAAATAAATTTCCGTAAGGCCGTTTAAGGACTTAAATGGGGTAAATGAATTTCGGCAAGGCCGTTTAAGGACTTAAATGGGATGAATGAATTTCCGTAAGGCCGTTTAAGGACTTAAACGGGATGAATGAATTTCCGTAAGGCCGTTTAAGGACTTAAATGGGATGATTTTTTTTCCGGACAAGGAATTTAAGTCCTCAAATTATACCGATCCGTTTCCGTTTATACAATTTAAGTCCTTAGATGGGCTGATTTTTTTCCGGACAAGGAATTTAAGTCCTCAAATTATACCAATCCATTTCCGTTTATACAATTTAAGTCCTTAAATGGGATGATTTTTTTTTCGGACAAGGGATTTAAGTCCTCAAATTATACCGATCCGTTTCCGTTTATACAATTTAAGTCCGTGAACGGGCTGATTTTTTTTCCGCAAGGCCGTTTAAGTACTTAAACGAGGTAAATCCGATTCTGCCATCTCTCCGGAATAAAATCCCAATCGTTTTAGCCTTGGCTTAAGGCTTCCTTATCGCTTATAGGGAGTATTCGGCATCCGGCTACGGCCCCGTTCGGCAATAACTTGCGCTTGGCGCCGTTATTAAGCGTACAACAATGATAGTAACCGTAATGCGACATTCAATGAAGATGTATTTTAAATTTTTGCCCGTGTACTGCGGGCTGTTTGTTATTGCAGCGTCGTGCGCTACGCCGAAAGACGTTGTGTATTTCCAGGATATAGACGCGCTGGCCGACGAGCAAAGGGCTTTGATGAACGGTAATTATTCGTCGCTTATCGCGCCGAGCGATATTCTTTCGATAACCGTTACGTCGTGGTCGCCCGATGTGGTAACGCCTTTTAATCCGCCATTGTACTCGTATTCCATGGGTCAGAGCGAGAAGGTGGTGAGCAACTCGTCGGGGGCGCAGCTTCCGGCTCCAACGCTTAGCAACTCAACCGAGCTTACTACGTACCAGGTTAACAGCGACGGCGATATAAAGTTCCCGGTGCTCGGCAAGGTGCATGTATCGGGCCTCTCGAAGCAGGAGGTAGAAGAGAAGCTGCAAGCCGAGGTGCGGCAGTATGCTCCCGACGCTATTGTTCATGTAAGGATCGAGAATTTTAAGGTATCGGTGATGGGCGATGTGCTCATGCCGGGGCTCGTGCCCGTTCCCAACGAGCGTATCACGATACTTGAGGCCCTGGCCAGGGCGGGCGACCTTACGATTAACGGCAACCGTACCAACGTGCTTGTTATCCGCGACCATAACGGTAAAAAGGAATACGGGCGGATTGACCTCACCAGGGCCGACGTGTTTACGTCGCCTTATTATTACCTGCGCCAAAATGATATTGTATATGTCCAGCCCAACCGCGCCCGGCAGAAGAGCGCTCGCTCAAGCGCCGGCGAAAGCTTGACGATTATGACATTCTCGGCCGTTGTGTCGGCCTTGTCGGCGGCGTCGACTATTGTTCTCACCATATCTAATCTTACAAGGAAATAATTATGATAGCGAAAGATGATAAAGAGGTAGTAGGGCTGAAAACGATTATTGTGGGATATATCGGCCATTGGCGTCTTTTTCTCGGCGCCTTTATCCTGGCCTGTATCCTGGGCGTTCTTTACATTTGCCTTTACCCCCGCACATATTCGATCATGGCAAGGATCCAGCTCCAGGAGGAGGAGAATATTTCGGGGAGCTTTCCCGGCCTCGGCGGAGATGCGGCGGGGCTAATGAAATCGTTCGGGCTCGGAGCGGTAGGCGGCGGAACGCTCATTATTGAAGACGAGCTGAACATATTGAAGTCGAACACCCTCATGCGCCGCGTGGCCTTCGACCTCGGAACCAATGTTGACTACACCCGTCCCCGTTCCTTTTACCGGATGTACTCCACCGCTCCCTACCGGCTCTCAACCGACTCGGCCACCGACCGCGGTCTTTTAGGCGACATACGTTTTAAGATTCGCGTAAGGGATGGGAAGCTCGAGGTGTCAACCCGGTCTGACCGCGTGGGCAAGCGCTCGTTTACGTTTGCCTCGCTGCCGGCGGTAATCAATCATCCCGAAGGAGATTTCAAGCTGGAGTTTAATAACGGCAACGCCGCGCTCCTCGATCTTGACATACGCTACAAGCCATCGGGATGGGCGGCCGAGGAGATGAACAAAAAGTTCCTCATCGAAGAATACTCGAAGAACTCTAACTTTATCGAGCTTAGCTGCTCCGACTACGAGCGAAGCCGCGCCATCGGCATAATCAACCTGCTTGTTGACCGCTACAATAACGAGGCGGCCTCCTTCAAGCAAAAGCTCCACGCCCGCGCCCTCTCCTACCTCGACGCCAGGATCGACTCGGTAACCGTAGCCCTCCGCAACGCCGAAATTCTGATCGCCCGGTACAAGCGCGAAAACGCGATGACCGACGTTGAGTACGACGTTCAGTTTTATGTGAACCAGATGCGCGACATCCAAACAAAGATCATAGAGCTCGAAACCCAAATCCACCTCGTAATGCTGATGGACGAGTTTGTCAAGAATCCGGCAAACAAGTACAGCCCCATGCCCGGACTGATGAGCCCCGAAGGCGACAAATCAACCTCGATAAGCCTCTACAATCAAGCCCTTATCGAACGCGCCCGCGTGATCCAAAGCTCAAGCGAGAACAATCCCCTGGTAGGAAGCCTCACCATCCAGGCCGACAAGCTACGCGAAAGCGTGTTCCTCTCGATCGAGAACATGCAAATCGCAACAAGGCACGCTCTTGCCGACATCAAGGAGAAAGAGGCGCAAATATTCAGCCTCATGCGCCGCATCCCCGACCAGGAGCGCGACTACATTGACCTCAAGCGCGAGCAGGAAATAATCCAGGGCATCTACCTGATCCTGCTCCAAAAGAAAGAAGAAACTGCGCTGGAGGAAGGTCTCAACCAAGACAGGATAAAGATCGTAGACTCGGCTTTCGTGAAGAAAAAAGCCGTTGCGCCGCGCAAGCTTTTCGCAGCCATAGGTATAATTATATTTACGATGGTTGTGCCTGTTGTATGGCTGTTTGTTAGAGAGCAAACCGCCGAGGTTGCGGCTGAATACAGAAGGAGAAGGCGGAAATGACGCTTGGCGGATGCTATAAGCTACAAACAATACGGCAAAGAACCTCGGCTCCTCTCGTATTTTACATAGTCTTTATTGCAGGAATAGAAAATCTTATCGCACAAAATACCGCCGCCCCAAATGAAACTGTTTTTATTTGGGGCGGCGGTAATGCTCCGGATATGCCCGGCATCCGGACGGCGCCGTATCATCAATTGGTTAGCGTTAAAGAAGGAAAAGTGGAATCGCAAAACATGGAATCCAAAATCCTGTCGAGCAAAAATGCGCCTCCTGAAGGCAGTTACGCCTCCAAAAACAATATATTTGCAAAAAATACAATTTACAGACTTATAAACGAATTATAATCTTACAAACCAATGTTTCAACGTTCAATCCCGGCCCTCATTGCGGCCACACTTATCCTAAGCCTTGCCTCATGCCGGCAAGAAACATGCGGCGAGAAATCGCCGGTTGATTACGTCAATCCCTATATGGGCAATATCAGTATTCTGCTCGTGCCGACCTACCCCACCGTGCACCTCCCAAACAGTATGATGCGCATCTACCCCGAACGGGCTGACTATACAACCGATCTGCTGCGGGGACTGCCCGTTATCGTAACCGGACATCGAGGTAATTCGGCCTTCGGCATCAGCCCCGTTTCCGGAAATTCGCCCATCGAATCAGTCGTTAACTATTCGTACGACAACGAACACGTCAGTCCGTATGAATACTCGGTTTATCTCGACGAAGCCCGCATTCAGGTACACTACGCGCCATCGCATCAGGCCGGCATCTACGAATTTAACTTTGAAGGCGAAGGCGATCGCAAGATCATTATCCGCACCCGCGGAGGACAGATGAGCGTAATGCCCGACGGAGCCGTACAGGGATTCCAATCCCTCGGACGGCGTAACTCCGCCGCCAAAGTATTCGTCTACATCGAAACCGACCATAAGCCCGTAACTGCCGGAGCGGTTCTCAACGGCCAAATCTCGTCAGTCGACACTGCCGAAGGAACCGACCGCGCCGTGGCCCTGAGCTTCGGACCCGACGTAACAACCGTAAGGCTGCGATACGGAGCATCCTATATCGACGAGGTGCAGGCCAGGGCCAACCTGAACCGCGATATCGACACATACGACTATCGCGAAGTCGCCGCCAAAGGACGCGATATATGGAACCAGGCCCTTGGCAAGATCGCCGTAGAAGGAGACGATGAAAACGATAAAACAATCTTCTACTCCTCGCTGTATCGCGTGTACGAACGCATGGTCAACATCTCCGAAGACGGACGGTATTACAGCGGATTCGACGACAAGGTGCACGACGACGAAGGTACCCCGTTCTACACCGACGACTGGATTTGGGACACCTTCCGCGCAGCGCATCCCCTCCGCATACTCATCAACCCGAAGGAAGAAGCAGACATGATCAACTCCTACATACGCATGGCCAAACAAAGTCCCGAAGGATGGATGCCCACCTTCCCCCAGGTAACCGGCGACAACCACTCAATGAACGCCAACCATGCCGTATCCATACTGTGGGACGCGTGGGTCAAGAACCTGCGCAACTTCAACCTTGCCGAAGGCTACGAAGCCTGCAAGCACACCATCCTGACCGAAACGCTTATCCCGTGGGTTCGCGCCGAAGCCGGCGAGCTCGACGAGTTTTACAGGGAAAAAGGATACTTCCCCGCCCTCCGCCCCGGCGAAACCGAGTACGTACCGGCCGTTACCCCCGGCGAGAAGCGGCAACCCATAGCAGTAACCCTCGGAACATGCTTCGACGACTGGTGCCTCTCGCAAATAGCAAAAGAACTCAAGCGCCCCGACGATCATGAATACTTCCTCGGCCGCTCGCGCAACTATCTGAACGTATACAACGCCGAAACCGCCTTCTTCCACCCCAAAGACAAAGACGGGAAATTTATCGAACCCTTCGACTACCGCTACTCCGGCGGACAAGGCGCCCGCGACGCCTACGACGAAAACAACGGCTGGGTATATCGCTGGGACATCCAGCACCACATCTCCGCCCTGGTGGCGCTTATGGGGTCAGACGAGCAGTTTGCAGCCAACCTCGACGCAACTTTCCGCGAACCCCTCGGCGAAAGCAAATTCGCCTTCTATTCCCACCTGCCCGACCATACCGGCAACGTTGGCCAGTTCTCAATGGCCAACGAACCCTGCCTCCACATCCCCTACCTTTATAATTATGCCGGCCAACCCTGGAAAACCCAAAAGCGCATAAGGTCGCTTATCGCGCAATGGTTCCGCAACGACCTGATGGGCTTGCCGGGCGACGAAGACGGCGGCGGTACCTCGGCCTTCGTGGTATTCTCCGCCCTGGGATTCTACCCCGTTACCCCCGGCCTGCCGGTTTACGCCATAGGCAGCCCGCTGTTCAAAAATGCGCGCATCGACCTTGGCAACGGAAAATTCTTTGAAGTGGAAGCCCGCAACTGTTCTGCCGACAACAAGTATATCCAGTCGGCCACCCTCAACGGACGTCCCCACAACGAATCCTGGCTCTCGCACGACGACATAGCCGCCGGCGGATTACTCGTTCTCGAAATGGGGCCCGCGGCCAATACTGCCTGGGCAGCCGGGAGCGTACCCCCCTCCGGCGAATAATATTTTTAACCGACGATGGCTGCGCCGCCGCATTAACCACGAGCTGCAACGCAGCCATTGCCGTATCCGTATTCCGCTGCCGGTCAGCAGTCTCATAAAGCTTCCCGCAATCCGCCGGGAAGCTTTTTTATTTGCATGAAAGCATCCCTCAACCCGCCGGACGACCATTCTGACGCGTCAGAAAACTTCCCGCAACTCTCAGGCGAGCTTTCTGACATGTCAGAAAGCTTCCCCCAACTCTCCGGCGAGCTTTCTGACATGTCAGAAAGCTTCCCCCAACTCTCCGGCGAGTTTTCTGACATGTCAGAAAGCTTCCCGCAAACCTCAGGCGACCATTCTGACATGTCAGAAAGCTTCCCGCAACCTTCAGGCGACCATTCTGACATGTCAGAAAGCTTCCCGCAACTCTCCGGCGCGTTTTCTGACATGTCAGAAAGCTTCCCGCAACTCTCAGGCGCGTTTTCTGACGCGTCAGAATGGTTCCCGGAATCCGCCGGGAAAGCTTCCGGCATGTAAGAATACTCGAACAACCAGCAGGGAAACCATTACGGCATGTAAGAATACTCCTGGAAAATAGCCGGGAGGCGGCCGGATATGTATGGATGCGGGAGGAGGGGGAGGGGAATATCTTCTGACGAAAAATATTTTATCGCAAATTTGTTTGCGAGGCAATTTGGTTTGTATTGCAAACTGTATTTACTTTGCGCCGTAAAGAAAGCTTTCATACGCGGATCCGCTTTTTGCGAGATTAAATATTTTATTAACGATTAATTCTTAAAGAAATGAGCACAGTGTTTTTCATTACAATCAGTTTACCCGCCCCAAGGCTCCGGACTGCCGGATGCGAGGGTTGCGCGTCAACGGCCGCAAGGCTTTTAACCGAGGGATGCTCCGGGGCGCAAGCCTGCAATGGGGCGGGGGTTACATTTGCTGACAATTTTAAATCCCGCCAAGATGGAGAAGGAGTTTAACGAGCGCGACAGCTTGCAGTTAATTACCGAGATGATTGCGCAGGCTAAAAGCGACCTGCAAAAGGGTAGCGGCAATGATATCTTACTTTGGGGATACTCTGTGGCGGCCATTGCGCTTGTCAACTTTGCGTTAATTCAGATGTACGGCGCGTCAAACGGGTGGATTTACGCGGTTTGGGCCTTGTGCATACCTCTGCTGGGGGCGAGGGCCGTGGCATCGCGCAACAGGTTGGCGGCAAGGCCGGCCGTTGGTCGGACAGGTAGCATGATTTCGTGGGTATGGAATGCTGCGTCGATAAGTTTCGGGGTGGTTGTGCTGATGTTCTACTCGGTTGCAATCGGCTTGGGCGCAAGCGAGTTGTTTGTGCTGATTGTTCCGGTGATAATGACGATAACCGGCCTGGCGCTGTTTGCAACAGGCAAGATATGCCGGTTTGCGCCGTGCGTTTACGGGAGCTTTGCGTTTTGGGGCGGGGCCGTTGGCTGCGCGGCTTTAACGGCTGCGCTGCACAGGCATGATTTTAACTTGCTTGTTCTTGCCGTTTGCATGGTTGCCGGATTTGTGGTACCGGGTCATTTGCTGAACCGCCATGTCGGAAAAGGCGTTTAGGGATCTCGATCCTGTATTGCATGTGCAGCAGCGGCTTGGGGTGGTTTCAATCCTGGTGTCGGTTGAGGAAGCCGACTTTGTTTACATCCGGAAAGCGATGGGTATGACGGCAGGCAACCTCAGCTCGCACCTCGACAAGCTTTGCGCCGCGGGATATGTGGAGGTTGTGAAGACGATTGAGGGTAAGCGCCCGCGCAGTATTTGCCGGCTCACTCCGGATGGGCTTGTTGCATTTGAAAATTACGTTGAGTCGCTCCGCGCGTATCTGAAGATATAGCTCAGTTTGGTTCTCCCCCAGGGGGATGATACGGTCGTAAGGGCCGGCGGGCAATAATGCTCCGCCGGCCCTTTATTGCGCGCAGGTTAAAAGGTTTCCGGCGCGTTTCGGATAATTAAGGTAAAGAATCAGACGGGAAGGCTGTGAATTTCGATTTCCGGTCTTACCTTTGAGTTATAAATTTCAATTAAATACAATATAAATATGGGATTACAATGTGGCATCGTTGGATTGCCTAATGTGGGAAAGTCCACGCTGTTCAATTGCTTGTCGAATGCGAAAGCGCAATCGGCTAATTTTCCGTTCTGTACAATCGAGCCTAACGTTGGCGTAATTACCGTTCCCGACGAACGGCTTAACAGGCTTGCCGAGCTCGTTGCTCCTCAGCGTATCGTACCTACCACGGTTGAGATTGTCGACATAGCCGGCCTGGTTAAGGGCGCGAGCAAGGGCGAGGGCTTGGGAAACAAGTTCCTGGCCAACATCCGCGAAACGGATGCGATACTGCATGTGCTGCGATGCTTCGACGATAATAACATTGTTCACGTAGACGGCAGCGTGAACCCCGTTCGCGACAAGGAGATCATCGACGCAGAGCTCCAGATAAAGGATCTGGAAACGGTTGAGAGCCGCATTTCCAAGGTTCAGAAGCAATCGCAGGCGGGCGACAAGCAGGCCCGTTTGGCTTTCGAGGTGCTTGTTCGTTTCCGCGAGGCATTATTGCAGGGCCGTAGCGCGCGGAGCGTGTCGTTCAACACAAAAGACGAGCAGCGCATGGCGCGCGACCTTTTCCTCCTGACCTCAAAGCCCGTTTTGTATATCTGCAACGTCGATGAGGCGTGCGCCTCGTCGGGCAACGCCTGGGTTGATGCGGTTCGCGAGGCAGTAAAGGACGAGAACGCCGAGATACTTGTGCTTGCTGCCAAACTTGAAAGCGAGATAGCCGAGTTTGAATCGTTTGAGGAGCGCAGCGTCTTCCTTGCCGAAACGGGATTGGAGGAGTCGGGGGTGAGCCGCCTGATTAAATCGGCCTACAAGCTTCTTAACCTCGAAACTTTCCTCACCGCCGGTCCGCAGGAGGTTCGTGCATGGACTTATCTCAAGGGCAGCAAGGCTCCTCAATGCGCCGGCGTGATTCATTCGGATTTCGAGAAAGGATTTATCCGCGCCGAGGTTATCAAGTACGACGATTATCTTCGTTACGAATCGGAGTCCGCCGTTCGCGAGGCCGGCAAAATGGCTGTCGAAGGCAAGGATTACGTTGTACAGGACGGCGATATCATGCACTTCCGCTTCAACGTTTAGAGGGCGTTTCGGGGGAGCGTTCCGGATGTGGAAATAGCAGGCCGGAGGGTTAATCGAGTAGGAGGAACGGGATTATTTCCCGTTTCGTCTTCTCACACCATCCGGCATACCGTTCGCTACCAGGGCAGTTCCTTACTTACGATACGATTTCACGGTAACAATCCATAAGAATAGGATAATTGGCACGTTTTAAACTGTCACTGTTCAATGCACTATGAAGAATAAAGCTATCTGCAATGTGCCGATAGTCCCTTGCGGGAAACCCGAAGGAGGAGTGTAGCATGTTGGAAAAGCCATAAGTCAGCGAACTGCCAAGCTGCGACTGAATGGCAATACAGAACGATAGACATGAGGATGAAGCCTGTATTGTAAACCTTATCTAATTGTCTGTAATTCTCAAGCCAGAAAAAGTTCTTTCTACTATCCATAGCCTGGGTAAGGGTTTGAAATCGGTTGCTTTGTCAGAACGCAAAGTAATTTATATATCACACCCAAATTTATTCTTCACCTTTTCAGCAAGTTCGCCACGATAACCGCCATCGGCATAAATCTTTTTCATCCTCTCAAAACGGTAATTCAATGTTTCTATAACCCGAAAAGCGGCTTTGCCATCATATCCGTTGGCAGCATGAATTGCGACCGACAGCAATAGTCTGTTTGTGTCTGTAATGAGAGATCTTTTTCGTCCTTTTATCTTTTCCCTCCATCTACTCCTCTACCTTCTCCGCCAACACGGGTGGTTTTAACGCTTTGGCTGTCTATCAAGCCTGCGCTTGGAGATACATCCCGACCTTGCTCTTTGCGGCGCTGTGCCCGCAAAAGCTCATGGATTTCTTCAATTTGACCGTCTTCTTTCCACTTAGAATAGTAGTAATAAACTAATTGCCATTTGGGGAAATCATGGGGTAACGCCGCCACTGACAGCCGGTTTTTCAGCAAATAAAACAGTGCATTAAAATGGCTCTTAAGTCATGTTTTCGCTTGCGTGTGTCGCATATTATTGTAATATCGCACCATATTGACTGTCGGTTAAGTTTGTCGAGTAGCGTGTCATCGTTCTTTATGCTTTGTAAATCATAAAGACACGAAATATTATCCAAACAAACGACAGACAGTCAATGTCTTATACTGAATTTAAACAGTTTCTGAGATTTTATCCTGTATCCAACTGAAATAATTACATCCAGATTGTATAGTTTGAGGACTGTTCCTGCATTTTTCCCACTATCGCACCGTGCCGGGTGGTATGTAAGAAATCCTTACATACCATGCTTTTCTCCAGTTCCCCTTCTTTGAAAATATTAGAAATATGTATGGTGACATTATTCCTTGTCGTTTGAAACAATTCCGACATCTGCGCCTATGATAGCCAGACCGTTTTATTTTCCAGCCGCACCTCCAGTTTCAGTGAGCTGTCGGGTTGATACAATATAATTTCACCTTTATCATCCGGACGATACATATCCATTTCTTCCGAGTTTGTCTGTTCCATTTAGTATAATTCCAATTCAAGGCAGAAGATACGCACATTTATGCAGTAACGGGCATTGCATCAACGATTACAGAATATCGTCATCCCTTCTTTTTTCCATTAAAGTAAAGCGAAGCAGTATCCCTGCACTTTGCAGGCAAAGGTAATTCCGTGTTCCTGACGCCCCTGCAAGATCGGGCCGCTATGCGGTTTTGCGGAAAATCTCCAGACCTCGCTACGCTCGGCTCGTATTTTCCGCAAAAACCCTGCACGGGCTGAACACTTCATTTACCAGCCTGCATAACGCAGGAATACCGGCTGAAAAGAAAGTAGTTATCAAACAATTAAAAACAAACAACGATGACAAAAACAGTAAACGTTCGCTCTTCTGCTTCTGATGTGTACATCTGAAGGACGGTATCGAAGACGCTCATATTTTTGCCTCTACCGGTACGACGGCGAAAAACTGTTTTCCGTATTCCAAAAAAATCACATGTACAGTAATAAAGAGCTATTTAATGAACTTATCATCCAAAAATTAAACATCAGAATCATGGAAAATGTAACTTTACAGAGAGGATTGAACGAGGTTGTTATCAACAAGGTACAACGTATGATCCAAGGAAAAGAAACGGGCGTGCAGGAAACCATGCGGCGCCTTGAGCGGGAAGGACGTATCGCCCAGGATTACGTTGAGCCCATCGGCGTGGAACTCCGGCAACAGGAACGCGCCCCGGTTATTACCTTCGCCGGCGGCGGGGAATTGCGAATGAACCTGCGGCAGGAGCAGTTTACCCTGCACGACCACGCCGTAGGACAGTTGGCCGAAAGGATGAACGTCCCTTCCAATTACCTCCGCACGCTGGCAAGGGGCGATGAATGGCAAAGGCGTCTGGCGGCAACCGTGCTGAACGAACATTCGGGCTGGACGGCGCGCCAACGGGTACTTGTGCGCAGCGTCGGAAGGGAAGTCCGGGGCGTGTTGAGCGACAGCTACCGCCGCCTGAACAGCGTTGAAATCCTGACCGCCTTTGTGGAAGAGGCCATGCAGCAGGGCGCAGTAGTGGCAGACACACGGATGACCGATACCAAAATCTGGGCGGAAGCCATCCTGCCGGCACCCATTAGCATCCCCACGTTGAAGAATGGCAATGTGCTTATCTTCATGAGCGCACGCGTCTCGACCAGTGACTACGGCGACGGGGTAGTCGACATGCGCGCCTTTTTGCTGACGGAGTATGCCTGAACGGGATGGTACGCCAATCGGTTATGAAGCAAATCCATCTGGGCGTACGCCTGCCGGACAATTTACAGTTAAGCAATAAAACCTACGAGCTGTACACGCAAACAACCGTATCGGCAACGCGCGACTTGACCAAAAGCCTGTTTTCGAGGGATGCTATCCTGCAAAAGGCTATCGAGATACAGGGCGCCGGCGAGATGGAGGTGGACTTTGATGCCGAGCTGCGGAAATTAATAAAAGCTGGCTCCCTGCACAAATCCGAAGACGAAAGCGTACAGAAAATCCTGATGCAGGCGAATCCCGGCGACAGTATGCATGGCGATTCCACGCTCTGGAAGCTGACGCAGGCTATCACGGCGCACGCCAGGGAACTGGACGACCGCCGCAGCCGCGAACTCCACGAACTGTCGGGTATGCTGACGAACCGCGTCAGGATTCCGGCCTGAAAACATTCCATTACCAATCATTTAATTTTTTAGATTATGTCAAACGTATTTTTATCAGGTGTGAAAGCACCGGCAAGCGCTACCGTCGTTCCCGAAACGGTAAACGCTAACTTGTTGATCGTGGATTATTCCGAAAAGGCGCTGGCGGTATTCGGCGACACAAAGGCGGTAAAAGATCGTCTGAAAGCGCTTGGCGGACGCTTCAACCTGCAATTGACGCATCAAGGCGTAAAGCAAGCCGGGTGGATATTCTCGAAAAAACGGGAAGAGCAACTGAGGAATACGTTAAACGGAAGTGCAAACCATAGGGGAGCTCCAAAAACTCCCTCTCTCAATCTGCCGGGAAAAAAAGCCCTGCGCAGCCGGAAAATCGCCCAGGACGGAATGGGGGGAAATTCCCGCCAAATTATTTCTTTCGCTTATAATTAGGATAGTAATACTTTTGAATTGTTCCCCGCCATATCTATTTTCAACACTGGCACGTATGTGACGAAAGCCAGAGCAAATGAAATGAAAACCATCACATGTGTGATGGGAACCAATATCGACGAAAAAACTTTTTTTCTTCCATGTTTGCTTCTTATCGACCCATTTTAGCGGCTCTTTCACCAGACCTTCCGCGCATCTCACAAGCAAGGGTTTCCAGGGCATGTGAGGGCGGCGTGAGCATCCTTGAGTTTTTGCCCGCCACCTGTGTGGTTAATCCTATTGGGGATCTCTAAAAACCAAAAAATCAAGGCTTGCAACTGAGGCAAAAGCGGAGTTTACCGATCTGAACTTTTGCTGATCGCAGAGTTTTGGGTTTTTAGAGGTCCCCTATTGTTGTTTACAGAAACAATAAAACCGGCTCGGTTTACATCGAATCGCACCGGATTGACAAAAAAGGGCGGATGCTTGCCGGACGCCCCCTGACGCTGCAATGTATTGCCGAACTCGCCGAATCCTTTTCCACAGAACAGGGAAACGCCCGCACGGCAGGATTACGGGAAATATGCTTTACTCCGATACCGGCAAAGGCCGTGAACGCCATCTCTGGTACAACCCGCCCGGAAAGCGGATGATGTTCTTTGGGACAAGCCTGAATATTAAGGACTGCCGCTACCATTTGCCCGGAATGATCTACGATACGGACGGCGAACGCCTCGACGTGTATGCCTGCAAGGAAGCAAATCCGGCCCTTCCTGCTCCTTAGCCGAAGTCGTCGAGAGGCAGAACTTGTTTATCAATTCTACCTTAGCCCATATCGGCGCTAAATTATTGTGGACACTCTTCAGGGAAGGAAGAACCGACCACGCCGGTGTATTCCTGAATATGGATACGATGAAAATGAATCCGCTAATCCGCGACAAACGATGACGTATGACGACGTATGTGTCCATCACACTAAAAACGAAAATGTTATGGCAAATCAATCTCCAACGCAACAACACACGGCGGCAAACGCAGGCGAAGCCCCGAAGTACCGCTACAACGAATCCATGATTGACTGGGAACAGTTGAAGAACTTCAGCCTTTCCCGCGATTACCTTCAGGAAAAGGGACTGCTGGAGAGTATGCTTAAAGGCTACAAAACCAACGCCATCGTTCCTGTGAGCATGCACTTCGGCTCGGCGGTACTGCGCACCGACGCCCGCCTCTCCTTCCAGCAGTCCGCCGCCGGCCCCGTCGTGCTGGCCATGTACGGCATCCGCAAGGCGCCGGAACTGGAAAAACCCTTCTTCGGACATGTCTTTTCGGAGGAAGACAGGAAAAACCTCCGCGAAAGCGGCAATATGGGACGGGTGGTAAAGATAAAAGCCGTTCGGGGGAATACGTGCCTTCATTTATCAGCATTGACAAGCTGACCCACGAAGTGATCGCCCTCAAAGCCGAGAGCGTATTTATCCCGGCTGAGGTAAAAGGCGTCAAGCTGACGGAGAACGAGAAGAACGACCTCCGGGAAGGCAAGGCCGTCTATCTGGAAGGGATGCTTTCGGAAAAGGGCAGGGAGTTCAACGCCCACATCCAGGTGAACGCCGAGCGCCGGGGCGTCGAGTTTATCTTCACCAATAGTAATAATCATTTAAATACAAGCATCATGCAAAAATCGTTCTTTCTGAAAATAGCGTTGACGGCGATCGCCCTTACGCTGACCGTCTTCTGTCTCTGCTACCTGCAAAAAACAGGTGTCCAACCGCTTGCAGCGGCTTTCGTCCTCGTTTTCTGTTGGGGCTTGTCCGCCTTATTTTCCGCCTGACGCTCATACTGCTCTCCATCGCCATTACCGCCTGGTTGTTTATCATGCTTTTATGCTGTTTCTGATTATGGATTACAGGATAAACAGGCAAACAGACGGCGGGATCTGTATCGTATCGGAGGTGAAAATCAGCTACCGCCCGGAAGTAAGACCCTCCGAAAGGCCGACAATCACCTGCCCGGCAGATATGTACAGGCTACTTACGGAAAACGGCGTATTCGCTCCCGACGCTATCGAGCACAGGGAGTTTTCAAGGCGCTGTTGCTAAACCGCGCTAGCCGGCTGCTGGGGATAAGCCACCTCCAGAAGGCGGCATCCATGAAGCTGTTGTGGATGTACGCCACATCATGCAGGCGGCTATACTGCCCAATGCCAGCCAAATAGCACTCTGCTACAACTACCCTGCGGGGAATCTGAAGCCCAGCGTGCAGGACGACAGGCTTACGAAAAGAGTCAAAGAGGCTTGCGATATATTTGATATTTCCCTCATAGACCATCTGGTCATATCTTCGGAAAGTTATTACTCTTTTTTTTAATCTCATGCGTCATCCGTCGCGTCGGTCGTTTATTGTTTTGTGCAATATCGGTGTAGGCTTTAGGGCTGTCAAGGTTTTTCAAAAAAAATACTACCCGGATCTTGCGCAGGTGTGGAGATTTTTTTGAAAATCGCTCGCGGCCTGACCTTTACATCCCGTTAAGAAGCCGTAAACACCTTTGCACAGGAACAATAGACGCCGGGACGGATGTTACGGTTAAAGTTTTGAGGAATGAATATGATAAGAAAATACGGTGAAAATACTGTCTGATTTACAGTGAGATGCGAGGCGTGATGCCGAGCCGTGAAAGGAAAAAGATATTGATTGTGTTATCGTTTGCAACGATAATCCGGCAAGTGTCCGGCCACCGCACGGACTCTTGGCTCCACGACTGCCGAAACTTACTTTTGCAAGTGCAGTGAAAACCGTAGCCCGCTACGAAAATGGAACGGAATGCAAAAGTGTGTTACAGGCAGATATTAATCGAGTAGGAGAAACGGGATTAATTCCCGTTTCGTCCTCTCACACCACCGTACATGCGGTTCCGCATACGGCGGTTCTTTAGCTACGATACATTTTGTAGCAATCCATAAGGCAAGT
>JAITGL010000043.1 GCA_031280645.1 Tannerellaceae bacterium
CCCGCCCGACCTCGACGGCGACATTGAAACCCTTTCAACCCCCCGCCCGAACTCGACGGCGCCTTTGAAACCCTTTCAACCCCCCGCCCGAACTCGACGGCAACATTGAACCCGTTTCAAACCCCCGCCCGAACTCGTTTGCAGAATTGCAACGTTACAATTCCCTGTCCGAGCTCGTTTGCAGAATTGCAACGTTACAATTCCCTGTCCGAGCTCGTTTGCGGAATTGCAACGTTACAATTCCCTGTCCGAACTCGTTTGCGACTTTGAAACAGTTTCAAACTCTCGCCCGAACTCGTTTACGACATTGAAACCGTTTCAAACTCTCGCCCGAGCTCGTTTACGACATTGAAACCGTTTCAAACTCTCGCCCGAACTCGTTTACGACATTGAAACAGTTTCAAAGTCTCGCCCGAACTCGTTTACGACATTGAAACCGTTTCAAACTCTCGCCCGAACTCGTTTACGACATTGAAACTGTTTCAAACCCTCGCTCGAACTCGTTTATGGAATTGCAACCGTATCCACCTCTCAAATTTTTCTTTTCACGGGATTATAATGTTTCAAAACTCCCGGCCGGAAGGGTGGGGGCAATTGCAACCGTATCCATCCCTTTAAATTTTTCTTTTCACGGGATTGAAACATTTCAAAACTCCAGGCCGGAAGGGTGGGGGAGATTGCAACCGTATCCACCTCTCAAATTTTTCTTTTCACGGGATTGAAACATTTCAAAACTCCAGGACGGGCGTCGGCCGGGTGGAAAAATCCGGTTTTCTTTCGGGAAACGGGCTTTGGGGAGAATTAAATTGATTTAGATCATTTTGAAGATGTTTCCTGTTGGGCAAAAACGGCTTTGGATGCGGGGAACGGGCGGGGCAGGGGAGGCGCGCGGCTGCATCCGGAGGGGCGATTATGGGCGGGCGGTGCACTGTATATATGTATCGCGCGCGCGGGAGGCGTAACGGATGAAAATGGCGCCGGGGCGCCGGGAGACCGGCGGGGGTACCGGATGCGGTTTTTGCCGGCAGGCGGCGGTTTTTCACGGCGGGCTTGCGGCTTTGCCCTCCGGAGGAGGCGAGGGGGCGGGGCGTACCTCGTGAATCTCACCGCAATACAATATCTTTGCGGAGTATAATTATTTGCATTACAATGAATGACACATTAAGGGTATTATCTGCTGTTTCTGTTTTCTGCCTTTTCGTTTCCTGCTACCCGCAGGCTCCTGTTACCTCAACCGTTACGGTTGACATGGAGCGCCCCGCAACGCCGCTTAACAGGGCTTTATACGGGCTGTCGGCCGGAAACGGGTCGGTGGGCGCGCTTCGCTCGGAGATGATTAATAACGGTGATTTTAACGCCGGCGATTCGTTGCCGGGCTGGACTGCCGCGGGCTCCTACGCTTACCTTGCGCGCAGCTCCTCAAGGCCTTTGGAGGCTTCAAACGAGTTTTCGCTTATGGTTGCTGCAAATCCGTGGCCCGGAGGCCGGGCGGGGGCGGCTGCAACGGGTTTCGGCGGCTTGCAGGTAAAGGGCGGGCGGAGTTACAGAGTTTCGTTTTACATGCGAACGTCGAGCAGCGTAACTCCTGCGGTTGTGGAGGTTGCGCTGGAGGATACGGCCGGGGCCAGGCTGTGCGAGCCCTTTGAGGTTATGCCTTCTTATAACTGGACTTTGTGCCGCCGCCAGGTAACGGCTGCCGCGGACAGCGAATGCGGAGCGCTGTCGTTCTCGATGCGCGAGGCGTCGCTTTTCCTGATCGACGAGGTTTCGCTTCTTCCGGCCGACGATCTTAACGAGTTTGGCTTGCGCCGCGACGCTATGCTGGCGCTCGATTCGCTTTTGCCGGCCTTCGTGCTGTCCGACGGGGCGGGCAAAACGGCCGGGGCTATGGCCGAGGGCTTGGGGGCGGAGTTGATTGGGGATAGCGCGGATGCCGGTTGGGAGCGGCTTGCTGTAAATGGTTCGTGGATGATGCGGGGCTGGGATTTGCGGTCGGGTATTAAAATCAACGGTTTTGAGGGCGCCGGTTTGGGGGGCTCTGCCGTTGGGTGGGCGGCGGATTTGGCTTGCTTCCTGGTAAAAGCCGAGGGGATGCCCCGGAGTTTTGAGCGGATTGCGTTTAACCCGGTTGCGGCGCGCTACGGGGCCGGGGGCGGCGGGGAGCCGTTGTTGCTTGCGGGTCCGGGCGGGATTGTTCGTTCGTCGTTATATTATTTGCTCAGGATGTTTACGGCGAACCGCGGCAATGCGGTTTTGCCTGCCGAGGTGGATACTTACCTGCGCCCGATGGTGGAGGAGGCTTCCCCTGGCTTTGAGTCGGCCGACGGTAGCTTTGAGGCGGAGGCGGTTACTGTATCGCGGAGCCTGGCATACGATTCGGCGTACAATTACGAGGTTGCGGCGCGGCTGAAACCTCTTTCGGATTCGCCTTCGGGCGTTTTGCGGGTTACGCCTACGGTTTTCCTGTCGGTTGGGGGCGGCGGCAGCGTGTTATATCGTTTGGCGGGGAGCTTGAGGGATACTTTGTCGGTTGCTTCGGTTTCGGCGCGTCCCGGCGAGCTTTGCAGCCTCCGCGTATTGTGCAGTTACGATACTGTTAAGTGCTTCCTTGGGGATCAACCGATTCATCGGGCCGTAAATCCGTCGCTTCCTTCCTTAACTGCAATCGCCTCCCTGGGCGACGACGGCCGGACGGTTATCCTCAAGGTTGTTAATCCCACGCCGGTTGTTGAGCGTACCCGGATTGTTATTAACGGGGCGCGCGTTCGTCGCCGGGTGGAAACGGAGCGGTTGGCGGTTGGGGGCGTGCGGCCTGGCGCCGGAAACGAGTTGGGGGGCCTGGCGCCTGTTGTTGCTGTTGAGAAACTGGGCGGGGGAGGTTCGCCGGTTTATGATTTTCCTCCTAATTCGGTTACGTTAATGCGGCTCAGGATTGACTGACGGGGTAAGTGGTTTGGGCGTGGAGTTAGCGTTTGCGTTTTTTCGGGATTCGGTTCGTGGGCATTATTTTCACTTTGTTGAACAGCCAGGTTGTGATGTCGTAGGGCATGTCGGCTCGTTCGTAGATCTGATAGACGTCGGCTAAGATGCTTTTTGTGATATCGCCTTCTACTCCGAATTTTTTTATTGAGATTTTGATTATTTCGGCGTAAGTATTGAGGGATTGGCCGTAGTCTTCCATTCCGGCGTATATTTTTGCTTTTGTGCACATCGCCATGAGTGTTGCGTAGCGCTCGGCGCCGTATAGCTTTGTGGCGATGTCGATGCCGCGCTCGACGGCGATCATGGCTTTCCGGAAGTTTTTTTGGTCGTAGTAAAGCCTTGTCAGTCCTTTCACGGCTTCGAGGTATGCGGTTTGATGCTGTTTTGGTCCGGCGTCGGATATGGTTTCGAGCGATTTAAGGTAGTATTGTTCGGCGGGTTCGTATTGTTTTTGTTCGTAATGGTTTTTGGCTGTGAGGAGGTATGCGAGCGTGAGGCTGTGGTTCATTGGGTCGTTTGAACATTCGAGCAGGATGTCGATGGCTTGCTTCAGTTCTTCGGCTGCTTTTTCGACTTGTCCTGAAAGGGTTCGGCAGTTGGCGATTTTGACGAGGCTGTCGGCTGTTTGCTGATGGCGTGGTCCGAATCGCTTGAGGCATGCGTTGAATTGTTTTTCGTACCATTTGATCGCGAGCTGGTAGTTTTGTTGCGATTCGTATACGTAGCCGAGTCCTTGCGCTGCGATTGCGGCGTGGTATGCGTATTTGTCGTGGTCTTTTTCGGCTATTGCAACGGCTTTGAGTAGCCATGCGGATGCTTGCTGCGCGTCTTTTTTCATGAGGTGGAACTGCCCGATGTCGATGGCGAGCAGAAGCTTGGTGGATCGCGTGAGGGCGTGGTCTTTGTCGTATGTTGTTTTTACTTTGGTCAGAAATTCGTTAGCCTTGGCGTTTTGTCCGGTTTCTTCGAGCAGGAGGGCTATTATGGATTGTGTGACTGCGATGTCGGTTGTGTTTCTTACGGCTTGCTTGTCGAAAACGGACAGGGCTTTCTGGGCTGCGGCGAGGGCTTTGTTGAGTTGGCGGCTAAAGCGGTATGCTCTGGCGAGGTTGAGGTGAAGGGTTCCGTTGTATTCGTTTTTCCGTCCGTAGTTTTTTTCATTGTGTTCGATGGCTTTAAAATACCATTCGATGGCTTCCTGGTAGTTGCATTGGCTGTTGAGTATGTCGGCGATGGCTCCGTATGCGATTCCCATCTTTCCGGGGTCTGGGGCGGGGTCTTGACAGTAGAGGTCGAGGCCGTTCATTACCCATTCCATGGCTTCCTTGTCGTTGTGCAGGTGGTAGTAGCATTTGCCGATGCTGACGCGTATTTCGGCTTCGGCGATTTCGTGTTCGTTTAATTCTTTTCTGATTTGCAGTCCTTTCATGAATGCTTGCATGGCTTCGTTGAATAGGTCTTTTCCGGCGTAGGATGTGCCGGTTTTCATGTGGAGGAGGAGCATTTGGGGGTGGTTTTGGGGCAGTAGCGCCTGGTATTTTTCGTTGGTTCGGTTGGCGTATTCCATTGCCTGGTCGAAGCTTTCTTCATCGAGATACATGTCGATGATGCGTATGGAGTCGGATAGCGATTGTTCGATGTCGTCGGTCATGTTTGCTTGCGTTTACTCTTGCGTTGTTTGCGGGGGCGATGATGCGAGCGTTCCGGCTTTGGCTTGTTCGATCAGCATGTTGATTCGGTAGATTACTTCGTGGCATTGGGGGTCGTCGTGGTAGATTGACATGGCGTTGATGAATCGTACGGTTGCGTAGTAGGCTTTCTCGGCTTCTTTCCGGGACCGGTCGTTGGTTCGGGTGATAACGTTTACGTTGTTTATTTCAAAGTATTGGTCTTTGCCGAGCTTGACGAGGCGCTTGAGGGATCGTTTCAGCTCCATCAGCCAGTCGAATATGCCTGCGCGCTTGAGGGTTTCGTGCGGGATTTCGTTTTCGAGGCGGGAGGTAACGAGGGCGAGCAGGTCGGTTAGTCCGGCGGCGGAGAGTGATGCCGGGTAGCCTCCGGCTTCGTTCAGTATGGCGTGGATTTTGAATCCTGTGTCGCGCGATGTTTGTCCGTAGTGCGCCATCAGTCCGTCGGCGAGCTCTCTGATTGTCGACCAAACGCTGTGGCTGTGCTTTTCTTCGCTTGCTATTTGCATTGCGAGCATACTTTGCGATGTTTGCAGCAGTGCTTCGCGGTAGATGTTTACGGCTTTTGTGAAGGTGTTAAGGGATGGTTGGAATTTTTCATCCGTTATTCGTAGGATATGTTCTGATATTTTTTCGAGGAATACTAAAGAGTCGCGTTGGGCTAATTTTCGTAAGTAATAATTGCTTATTTGTTTCATCGTGGATACTTGCGTTGTTTTATCATTCCATTAAGAGATGTGCAAAAATAATGTATTTTATTCGTCGGGCAAGAAAAAGAGTAGGGAATAGTTGCGGGTATCTTATGGCGTGGATTGCAAAAATATAAAGCATGCGAGCTTTTTATCCGGCGCTTGCCGGGGCTTGGTTTTTATCCTTGGGGGGAAACAGTTTACCCCCGGGGGTAAATCGCTCTTTGCTTGGAGTATTTTCTTTTCCCTTCGGGATACTTGGGCTTATTTTAAGCAAAAGGGCTATGCGCCGAGGGTTATGGAGGTGAAATAAGGGCGGGAGTGATGGCGGGGCGGACTAACTCCAACAGTGGATTTTCTTTATATTTGCGCCGCTATTCTGTTTTTAATAAAGAATCAAGTCATCATAAATATTTTTATAAAGAACGAACAATGAACAAAGAGCTTCCTTTCTTAGTTTTTTCGGGAACGCAGTCGCGCTATCTGGCGGAGAAAATATGCGTCGAGCTTGAATGTCCGCTTGGGCAGATGAAGATACTGCATTATGCCGACGGCGAGTTTTCGGTTTCATACGAGGAGTCGATACGCGGCCGCGACGTATTCCTGGTGCAATCAACCTTTCCTAATGCCGACAACCTGATGGAACTCCTCCTGATGGTCGACGCCGCCAAGCGGGCTTCGGCTAATAGCGTCATTGCCGTTGTTCCGTATTTCGGCTGGGCCAGGCAGGATCGTAAAGACCAGCCGCGGGTTTCAATCGGGGCCAAACTGATTGCCGATATGATGAGCGCCGCCGGTATCGACCGTCTTATAACAATGGATTTGCATGCCGATCAGATTCAGGCTTTCTTTAACGTTCCGGTTGATCATCTGTACGCTTCTAACGTGTTTATCAAGTATATCAGCGAGTTTATTCCTCTTGACAACTTAGTGATGGCAACTCCCGACGTGGGCGGAACCAAACGCGCCAGCAGCTACTCGAAGTACCTTGAAGTCCCGATGGTTATTTGCTACAAGTCGCGCATTAAGGCCAACGAGATCGACGATATGCGCATCATTGGCGACGTGGCCGGCTTAGACGTGCTGCTGGTTGACGACATTGTCGACACCGCCGGCACCATCACCCGGGCGGCTAACCTGATGATACGGAACGGGGCCCGGTCGGTTAGCGCCATTGCCAGCCACGCCGTGATGTCTGACCCGGCCTCGGCGAAAGTAACCGAATCTAATCTTAAGGAAATCATATTTACCGACTCCATCCCTTACAATAAATCGTGCGACAAGGTGCGTATCATCTCAATAGCCAAAATGTTTGCCGATGCCATTAAGAGGGTATACCTCAACGAGTCGATAAGCGACCTTTACGTTATAAAGTAAAGATTGCGCGGGCAGGACTTGGCCGACATCTGTTTAGCCATGATGATATCCCTCGTTTTTCAGTATAGTCATAGCCCGGTAAGCCTGCTCGATAAAGATAAGGCGAACCATTTGATGCGAGAAAGTCATACGGCTTAGCGAAACCATGCCGGCCGCCGCCGCATACACTTTTTGCCCGAAGCCGTAAGGCCCTCCCACAACAAATGCGAGCCTCTTGCTCCCCGCATTTATATGCTTGCCGATAAATTCGGAAAACTCAACGGAAGTATACTCCCTGCCCTTTTCGTCGAGAAGGATGCAACAGTCGCCGGGGCGAAGGGCGCGGAGGATAAGCTCGCCCTCCTTATCCCGGCGGATGCTTGGCGCGAGGTTTTCTGTTTTCCGGATGTCGGGAATTACGATTTGCTCGAAGGGTATATAGTGGGCAATGCGATCGGCATAGTCGTTGATAAGCCGGTTGTACGGCGGGTTGTCGGTTTTACCGACCATGATGAGGAGTAGCTTCATTGCGTATTGTTTAATTTAATGTCTGGCGGGAGATATCCTTGCGGGCAATTTCCGGGCCGGATTGGAAAACCAAAATAAGTAGCGATATTTGCGCATAATCACTTATAAAATAAATAAGAAAAGCCATGCAAAGAATCATTTTTTTAATCCTCCTGCTATTATCTTCAATGCAGATGAGCGCAACCGACATCGCCCCGGTTAGCGCAGCCTTCAAGGCCGGCAACGCCTCTGCGCTGGCCGCAATGTTCGACTCGGAAGTCGACGTAGCAATCCCCGGATCTACAAAAACGTGCAGCTCCAGGGAAGCCGTCGAGGCGCTTAACGCATTCTTTTCCGCAGGCAAGCCGTCGGGCTTTACCGTTGTTCACAACGCCGACAAGAAAGACAGCGGCTTTATAGTTGGCAAGCTCGCAACGCCGAAAGGCGAATTCCGCGTTAACATATCCTATCGCGTCGAGGGAAACAAAGCTATCATACAATCTGTTAGAATCGAATAAACCTCCCGGCAAATGGAACATCTTATCGACCAACTCATCCGCCTTGCCTTTGCCGAAGACATCGGCGGCGGCGACGTAACCACCCTCTGCTGCATCCCCGGCGAAGCCTTCGGAAAGGCGCAACTCATTGTAAAGGAACCAGGAATTATCGCCGGTGTCGACGTTGCCCAACGCATTTTCCACACCTTCGACCCCGATATGGTAATAAACATTGCCATCAACGACGGCGCTACGGTTGTATACGGCAGCATAGCCTTCACCGTTGAAGGAAAAGTAAGGTCGCTGCTGCAAACCGAACGTCTTGTACTCAACGTAATGCAGCGCATGAGCGGCATAGCCACCACCACCCGCCGATACGTCGACGCCCTTGCCGGAACCGGAACTCGCGTACTCGACACCCGCAAAACCACTCCCGGCATGAGGATGCTCGAGAAAGAAGCCGTAAGGATCGGCGGAGGCGTAAACCATCGCATCGGCCTTTTCGATATGATCCTCCTCAAAGACAATCACATTGATTTTGCCGGCGGAATAGTTCCCGCCATTGCCAAAGCCCGCGCCTATGTTGCAGAAACCAAGCAGGACTTGAAAATCGAAATCGAAGTGCGAAACTTCGGCGAGCTTAACCAAGTTCTCGCCACGGGAGGCATTAACCGCATCATGCTCGACAATTTTAATGTTGCCGACACTCGCGAGGCTGTTCGCCTTATCAACGGCCGTTATGAAACGGAATCGTCGGGCGGCATCACCTTCGATACTCTCAGGACGTATGCCGAAACCGGCGTTGATTACATTTCTGTAGGAGCGCTCACTCATTCTGTAAAAAGTTTAGACATGAGCTTGAAGAGAATTGAGCGCTGAAACGTGAGAATTATCATTTGAACAACCATAGCTTTGTAAGATTCATAAACGCCCTGCGAATCTTACAAAGCTATGGTTCAAGCCTGTCAAACAAAATTTTCCCAACAACATACTCCGATCTGCTCCCTATGCGGAATTTGCCGCCCCAGATGCCAATTCCGGAAGATACGTAAATATGGGTGGCGCCTTTTTTTATATATCCGTGAACTTTCTCAAACATCCGGCCGGTGAAGATCGACATTGGCCATACCTGCCCATTGTGGGTATGACCCGATATTTGCAGGTCGATGCCGTTTTGAGCCGCTTCTTCAAGATTATGAGGCTGATGATCGAGCAGGATAACAGGCTTTGCTTTGTCGACTGCGGCAATGATTTCGGCAAGAGGCTTGCGATTACGGTTTGAATGATCGTCGCGAGCGGCAAGGTAGAAGCTATTGTTTATCAAAACCGCCGAATCGCGCAGCACAGTGATGTCGGCCGACTCTAAAAAATCCACACAGCGATCAACATTTGCAATAAATTCATGATTCCCAACCGAGGCATAAACGCCTAAAGGAGCGCTGAGTTTGCGTAACGATTCAGCAAAATTCTCCTCGATAAGCGGGCGCAGGCGGCTGTCAACAATATCGCCCGCAATAAGTATTATGTCGGGCTTTTCGGCGTTGATAAGCGGCAGCCAGCTCTCAAACTCCTTCTTGCCAACCGCGCCTCCAAGGTGAAGGTCGCTCATGGCAACAACGGTGAGCTCGCGCATTGCTCCGCCGGCTTTCGTAATCGGCAGGTTGAGTTCAACGCGCTGTTTATTACGGTAGTTAAAGGAGCCTGCGATAAGTATTAGCGCAATAAATGCCAAAAGCGAAAAGAAACTTGTCCATCCGCGAGGCAAAATCCATCCCGATGGGATAAACGGTAAAAGGCGAAGGATATCGGCAATAATGAATATTAGGAAAAGATATAGGAATATCACCAGCCACGATCCTCCAACACGATAGAACACTTTGATAACAGCCGGATTAACTATATCGCCCAAGAAAAAATGAAGAAAAAACATGCAAATAGCTGCAAACCCCAAAGCTATAACAGTTATGCGCCCCGCCGGCGACGGAACAAGCTGTCCAAGCCGGTGGAGCACATAATAATGAAGCCCGATTACAACCGCTAAAAAAATGACGGCCAATAATATCGACGGTCGCATTATCCGTTTAGGCTATACATATTTCTTCCCGAATTTAAGTTTCGCGCTCGCGATAAACTCTTTTATCCTCGACTCGCTTTCTTTTTTGCAAATGAGGAGAACATTGCCCGATTCGGCAACAATATGACCCTCAAGACCTTCAATAACAACGAGCCTGTCGGAATCTTCAACGGCAACTAAATTATTGCCGCTATTGTAAAACATAGCTTGGGTTTTCTGCAATTTAACATTACCGGTATCATCCTTATTGTGGGAAATGTCATAAAGGGAACCCCAGGTTCCAAGGTCGGCCCAACCAAAATCAACGCGCATCATATAAACATTTTCCGCTTTTTCCATCACGCCATAGTCGATAGAAATGTTTTCGCAATATGGATATTGTTTGTTGATAAAATCGCTCTCGGCAGGAGTATTATAAGCATCGGTTCCGCTCTTGAATATATCGTTAACGTTTGGGCAGTAGCTTGCTAAAGCATTGATAATTACATTAACATTCCACAGAAACAGCCCTGAGTTCCAGAAAAACTCATCGCTTTTATGAAGGATTTCAGCCATGGTTTGATCAGGCTTTTCGATAAATGTCTTTACTTTAACAAACTCTCCCGTTCCCAAATCGCTCGTTTGTATATAGCCGTAGGCCGTTTCCGGACGGCTTGTTTTTATGCCCAGAGTAACAAGGGCCTGATTGGCGCGCACAAATTCAAGGCCGCTCTCCACATTTTTAAGAAAAATATCCTCCTTTAAAACCAAATGATCCGATGGGGCAACAACAATATTGGCGTTAGGATTGCGCTTACGGATATGATAAGAGGCATAAGCAATGCAAGGCGCTGTGTTGCGGCGTATCGGCTCGGCTAAAATGTTGGCCTCCGGAAGCGTGGGAATCTGCTCCTTGATGAGGGATACGTAAGCTACATTGGTGACAATGATGATGTTTTCTGTTGGAATAATTTTGGCAAAACGATCAAATGTTTTCTGCAAAAGCGAACGACCTTCGCCAAAAAAATCAAGAAACTGTTTGGGGTAATTTTCTTTACTGAATGGCCAGAAGCGGCTGCCTACGCCTCCTCCCATAATTATGCAATAATTGTCTTTCATGAATTAATTGTTTTTAGTGTCAATATACCTAATAAACGTAATCCCGGCGCATTTATTTCAATAAACATGTATTGGAAATAGTGTCAAAATGGCAAATCTATTGCCTTCTATTGCGTTGGGAGGTGGTTTGGGGTAGTTGGGAAAACCGTTTTGGTAGCTACGAAAAGAGTTCCGGTAGTTGGGAAAACCGTTTTGGTAGCTACGAAAAGAGTTCCGGTAGCTACGAAAACCGTTTTGGTAGCTACGAAAAAAGTTCCGGTAGCTACGAAAATCGTTTTGGTAGCTACGGAAAAGGTTTTGGTAGCTACCAAAATCGTTTTCTCAACTACCCAAATCGTTTCTTTTGGGCAAAATTTACATAAGCAATTGTCCGGCGGATTATTAAACTTGCAGCTAAAGCTCAAATTATCATATATATAAGTGATATGTACTTTCATGCCCGGATGTGATTTTGCCGCGCAAATCTTTTGCGAAAGAGTTACATTTGCATCAGGCTAATCGCCTTAAATTTTTAATTAATATGATGCTTAAATGAAACAGGAAAATTTGGTGCAAGTTCTGATTCCGGTTTATAAGTCGGATATTTCCGTATTGGAGGAGCGATCCTTGCGGCAGGTATATGCAATTTTGGGAGAGGTATTCCCTATGGTAATTGTCAAGCCGGAGTCGCTCAACGTTGATTTGTGGATTGAAAAGTACCCAAAGCTTACGGCGGTTTCTTTTCCCAACGCATGTTTTGACGGTGTTGCGGCCTATAATCGCCTTATGCTGTCGGCTGCTTTTTACGAGCGTTTCAGCAGCGCGGAATATATTTTGATTCATCAGCTTGATGCCTGGATTTTTCGTAACGAGCTTGAACAGTGGTGTGTAGAAGGCTACGATTATATCGGCGCTCCATGGTTGAAAAAGCCGGCGTACAATCTTCCCGTTGTTTCGCAAATCATGAGGCTTTGTTATCTGTTCGATAAATTTCGCGGGCGGCCTAACAAGCAGGATTTATATAATAAGGTGGGTAACGGGGGCTTATCGCTACGGAAAGTGCAAAGCCATATCCGCGTTGCTAATGAGCGCGCTTCGGAAATCAACCGTTTTGTTTCGCAAAAACGTTCGCATCTTTTTAATGAGGACGTATTTTGGGCCTCCGTTCCTGAGTTTTCTTACCCTGATGTCAACAAATCGCTCCGTTTTTCATTCGACAAATATCCGCGTTTGTCGTTAAAGCTTACCGGAGGGGTCTTGCCTTTTGGCTGTCATGGCTGGTATTCGAGGAAGATGCGGAGGTTTTGGCGGGATGTGATTGGCTTTTGATTGGTTGATAACCTGCTTTTTGCGGCGTTTGCCTCCTTTGGCTTCATAGTATATAGTATTGCGGGATTCGTTAGTAGTAGGTATTGCACAGTATATTATTTCGTAATATCTTTGTTGCATTATTAAAAATAAAATCCGGAATGAATGCAGAAAACGTAAAATCACAGATGAGAAAAGGGATACTCGAATATTGTATTCTTTTACTCCTGAGCAAGGAAAAGGCTTACAGTTCCGACATTATGCAGAAATTGCAAGCCGCCCGGCTCATTGTTGTTGAAGGCACATTATATCCGTTGCTTACCCGGCTTAAAAACAGCGATTTGCTGGGTTATCACTGGATAGAATCCACTCAGGGGCCGCCACGTAAATATTACGAGCTTACTGAAAAAGGCAAGTCTTTTTTAAACGAACTTGAAACTTCGTGGACCGAGTTACATGAAACCATTAATCACATTAAGAATAAATAAATTAAAAAGACGATGAAAAAGACGCTTACAGTCAACCTGGGAGGCACTGTTTTTCACATAGACGAGGATGCCTACCAACTGCTGGAGAAATATCTGGCAAATTTGAGAATACATTTCAGTAGGGAAGATGGAACCGAAGAAATAATGAGTGATTTTGAACAGCGAATTGCTGAAATCCTTGGCGACAAAATTCGCGCCGGATACAGCGTTATCACAATCGACGATGTGGAAACCGTTATCAGGCGCATGGGAAAGGTGGAAGATTTATGCGAACATGATTTTCGCGACGACGACCGGAAAAAGAACGAACAGAGCTATACCGGCCCGCAGCCTCATGTTCGCGTAGAGCGGCTCGGCCGACGGTTGTTCAGGAATGAAGACGACAAGATGCTTGGCGGCGTGTGCAGCGGCTTGGCGGCTTATATGGGCTGGGATCCGACGCCGGTGCGGCTGCTTGCTTTCTTGCTGATATTTGTATGGGCTGTGTCGATCCCGGTTTACATTATCCTTTGGCTGCTTGTTCCGCCGGCTCGCACGGCTACTGAGAAGTTGCAAATGCGCGGCGAGAATGTAACGATTGAGAATATCGGCAAAACCGTTACGGATGGGTTCGAGAAGTTTTCGTCGAAGGTGAATGAGTATGCTACTTCGGAAAAATCGCGCAGCTTTATTCAGAAGTTTGCCGATGTGGTTGTTGAACTTATAGGAATAGTGTTGAAGTGTGCGGGCATATTGATTGGGATTGTTCTTTTCCCGGCGCTGATAGTTGTGATTGTTACGTTGTTTTTCTGCATCATAGGGTTAATAATCGGCGGAATAAGCGGGAGTTACGGACTGTTGTCGCATTGGCTGCCTTCGCTTGATTGGGATCGCATCGGCGATTATCCGGTTTGGGGGCTTACGCTCCTGGGCGTGTTCGGCATCTTGATGGTGGGGATTCCGGTGGCTGCGCTTTTGCACAGTATACTTTGCGCTGCGTTTAAATGGAAGTCGTGGAGCGAGGGAACGAAGTGGGCGTTGTTTATCCTGTGGTTCATCGCGCTTGTACTCGGCATTGTTTTGGCTCTGCACTACGGGTTTCATTGGCATCATTGGGAAGGATGGAGGTTAGGCCGGATTTTCAGGATATTCAGGCTTTAGAGCATGAGTTATTTCTCAATTTTCCTGAAAGAATATCCCTCGGCAAGTAGCCATTCGATGGAGAGGGGCAAGGCTTTTTTCAGGTTGTGCTCGGCTTTCAGCGAATCGTGGAATACGATAATCGAGCCGTTGCGAACGTACCGGCAAACAACGCGGAATACGTCGTCGGGCCTCATGTGGGGGCTATAATCGCGGGTTACAACATCCCACATTATTACATTATATTGTTTTCTTAAGGCGAGGATTTGCCTTGGACGTAAATGGCCGTGCGGAGGTCGGAAGAGATTGCTTTCGATGTATCCGGCGGCCTTTTCTACGTTGGCCAAGTAGGTTGAAGTGCGGCAGCATGCGCCTTGGAGGTGATTGAAGGTGTGGTTGCCAACGCTGTGGCCGGCTTCAACGATTGCGCGGTAAACGCCGGGATGTTTTACAACATTGTCGCCAACGCAAAAGAAGGTGGCTTTAATGCCGAAGCGGTCGAGGGTATCCAAAACCCAAGGGGTGATATCGGGGATGGGGCCGTCGTCGAATGTGAGATAAACACATTTACGGTTGGCCGGCATCCTCCATATCGCCCCTGGGAATATCGCCCTGTACAGAAAGGGCGGTTGCTCTATAAGCATTTACTGGCTGTTGCGCGGGAATAACCTGGTGAAAGCCGTGGCGTAACGCTCGAATTCGGATTTGTAGGAACTTGCAACGGTTGATTGCTGCTCTTCCGTGAAGCGGATTATTTCGTTCATCATGTAGAGGTTGTTCTCCACCGTTGAACGGATGCTTTTGATCATCGGAGGGCTGAGACGGAAGTGCCAGTTGAGGTTTTGCGAGAATACTTTAAGCATTTCGGCAAAAACCTTTTCTCCTTTTTCCTTAGCTCCGAGCCGGAAGTACAGTTCGCCGAGATACCATGCGTTGAACTCCATCGGGACGTTTTCGGGCGGGAGAACTTCCATGCAGCGGTCGAGTACTTGCATGGCTTTCTCGTTTTGGTCTTCGGCCATGAGGGCTCTGGCAAGTTGCGAGAATATGCTGGTGCGATAGGTTTTGCACATGCGCATGGCGTTTTCGTCGATGTAGATGCCTGGGCGGGAGTTGTCTTTAAAGAGACGGCGGATGGGGTTGGAGTCGGGCTTAATGTTGTCAACGCCTCCCCATTTGAATTTGTTCATAACGTTGTCGAACATCAGGTCGGTATTGATGCCGAGCTCCGGGTTGTTTTTAACGTCGAGCGGAACAATGCGGTATGTCATGCCGGTTTGCTGGAAGTACCCGTCGAGGCGAACGTACTGGTCGGACTGCACCGTGATGGCATAGTAGATAGGACGCTTCCAATTGTTGGTGCGTATCATGTCGAGGATGGCCAGCTCCTGTTTGCCGAAATAGTTCTTGCCTTGCAAGTCGACGGTCATTTCCTTAACGATATACGGGTTATGACGTTCGGGGATAACATTGTTGTTAACCACCGCCGTCGAATCAACCCGGTAAAGAAGCGTTTGCGACGGAACGAATGCCAGCGGCTCGTCAAAGCCCGGCAACTTCTTTGTCCGTTCGTCCGACGATCTTACGAAGTCGAGAGCCCAGCCGAGGTCGATCGGTTGTTCCAGGGCCTGCACTATCCTTGTGAAGTCGCGGATGCCGCCTGAGCGGTAGTCTTCGTAGTTCCATGAAACGGGGAGCGGATCCGAGTCGTAGGCTTGGCGCTTCATTTGGTTGATGTACCAGTCAACTTGCAGGTAGCTGGTGTTGCAAACGCGAACGTCGGTGCGGATCCCTTCCACTTCCTGGGCGTACCAGAGGGGGAAGGTATCGTTGTCGCCGTTGGTGAAGATAATGGCGTTCGGCTCGCATGATTGCAGGTAATTTTGGCCGAAGTCGCGGGAGATGTACCGCCCGGAGCGGTCGTGATCGTCCCACGTTTGACCCGCCATTTGGAACGGTACAAGGAGGCAGATAACCGATGCCGCCGATGCCGCCACAATCGCAGGAGCCTTGGCATACCGCTCCAGAGCCTTTGCAAGTCCGGCCACGCCTAAGCCTATCCATATCGTGAAGGCGTAGAAGGAGGCGGCAAAGGCATAGTCGCGCTCGCGGGGCTGATCGGTGTATTGATTAAGGTAAAGAACGATGGCAATGCCGGTCATGAAGAACAGGATGAAGGTTATCCAGAAGCTCTGGATACCTTTCTGGCCGGCAAGGGCCTGATAAAACAGCCCGATGATACCCAGCAGCAGCGGGAGCATATAATACACGTTGTGCCCTTTGTTGTTTGCCACGTCGAAAGGCTGATTGTCGATCGGGCCGAGCCGCGGCTCGTCGATAAACTTGATGCCGCTTGCCCATCGGCCGTGAAGTATGCCGCCGTCGCCCTGGATGTCGTTCTGGCGGCCGGCAAAGTTCCACATAAAGTAACGCCAATACATAAACGAAAGCTGGTAGCGGAAAAAGAACCTCAGGTTCTCGCCGAAGGTTGGCTTCATAACCGTTACCTCCTCTTTACCCTGATAATACTTAACCGGAGTTCCCTTAAAGTCCGACCAGCTCTTGTAGCCTGCAATATGGTGCGGAAGCGATTCGTACATGCGAGGGAAAAGCATGTTAAGCTCGTCGACATATACCGGTTGACGCTTGTAGCCCGACACTATGTAACGGTCTTTCTCGCCGGCCGATTTCTTGATCGTGCGGCTCCATACAGGCTCGCCTTGCTTGTATTGGGGGACAAGCTTGTTGCCCTCCGCCGTGTATTTAACGTCGGAAACAAACGTGTGGCCGTATACCAGCGGAACATTGTCGCCGTACTGCTCGCGCGCCAGGTAGGAGCGAAGAGTAAATATATCCTTAGGATCGTTCTGGTTCATTGGCGTGTCGGCCGTGGAGCGGATCATGATAAGCGCGTAAGATGCGTAGCCGATCACTATAACCATTAATGAAACCATCGTTGTATTGATCAGCTTAACCTTCACCGTTTTCATCTTGTACAATACCACGCCCACGCTGATGATAATAAGCGCGCCGAGCCAGTATCCGCTGCCGATAAAAGGTATTCCCAGAATTATCACGGAAAGGAGGAACGACGCCTTGATATTTATCGCCCGTATCTTGGTACGCATCGTTTCGTAAATCCCCCAAAAGAGTATCGCCGCGGCAACTGCGATATAGGCAAACACTCCCGAATTATACGGCATACCCAATACGTTAACAAGCAAAAGCTCAAACAAACCGCATACCTCTACCAGCCCCTGAACCACGCCGTACATCATTATGCCCACAACGGCAAACGACAAAAGCAACGCAAGCAAAGTACCCTTCATATTCGGATTCGGGAACTTCTTATAATAATATACCAGAACGATAGCCGGGATACAAAGCAAATTTAAGAGGTGAACGCCGATGCTCAGCCCCATCAAGTACGCAATCAGTACTATCCAGCGGTCGGAATGAGGATGGTCGGCCACATCTTCCCATTTAAGGATAAGCCAGAACACTAAGGCCGTAAACAGCGATGAGAAAGCGTAAACCTCGCCCTCCACCGCGCTGAACCAAAACGTATCGCTGAAAGTATAAGCCAGCGAGCCCACAAGCCCGCATCCCATGATCAGGATAGTTTGAGCAAGCGTAAACTCCTCGCCCCCTTTAGCAATAATCTTGCGGGCAAGGTGAGTGATGGTCCAGAAAAGGAAAAGGATAGTGAACGCGCTGCACAAGGCCGACATTGCATTAACCATAACCGGAACCTGCGACGGATCCGATGCAAGCTGGGTGAAAAGATTTGCAACCAACATAAAAATGGGCGCTCCCGGAGGATGCCCTACTTCAAGCTTATAAGCCGAGGACACGAACTCGCCGCAATCCCAAAAGCTCGACGATGGTTCGATGGTTAGTAAATATACCGTTGAAGCGGCTGCAAAAGTTATCCAGCCAAGCAAGTTGTTAAGTAATTTATAATGTCTCATCTCTTAAATATTTTCAAGTATAAACGATTTATTATTGTCTTTATTATAGACCGTTGCACGCAGCGGCCACTTGGATTGTCAGTTGTTATAGTCGGGATACAGCAAATATTTTGAACGGATAGCCCTGTAAGCATCCAGCTCCGCCTGCCACGCCAGCCTGATCTCATCCTCCGTGAGGCCCGCCTGGATATAGCGCCGGAGGTTGCTCTCGCCCGCTAAAAGGTCGAACCAGTTGGGGCGGGCAAAAAACGACGACCGGCGGCCCGACCGCTCGTAAAAGTCGATCACATAGCGGAGCGTTAAGCCGCCCTCGAAAGGAAGCTCGCGAAGGTCGACCCCGTAGCAGGTGCGATCTTTATGAACCGGATTGGTATCCATGTTCTCGATCGGACGGGGAGTAAACGTATAATCGCCGTAGGCCGGATTGGGAAAACCTATCTGCTGGAAAGGATAGTAAGTGCCGCGCCCGATGCTCATGTTAGTGCCCTCAAACCACCCCAGCGAAGCGTAAAGACGCACCGACAAGTCGTTAGGCAAATTGGGCGACGGCTTAACGGGCAGGAAATAAGGGTCGCCATGCTTCCAGTTCCTGATCTTCACCACCTGAAGCCGGCAAGTATCCGGAGCGCAGTCGAGCCAGCCCTCGCCGTTTATCATGCAGGCCAGCTCGCCCACCGTCAGCCCGTGGAGAACCGGGATCGGGTCGAGACCCACAAACGACTCGAAGCCCTTTTTACGAACCGGCCCGTCAACAAAATCGTTGGGATTGGGGCGGTCGAGCGCGATAAACTCCTTGTTGCCGGCTGCGCAGGCCTCCATTACGTAGTGCATCGTACTTATATAAGTAAAGAAGCGCACGCCCACGTCCTGGATGTCGAACACCACCGCGTCGACGTCGTCGAGCTGATCTGCCTGCGGCTTGCGGTTCCGGCCGTAAAGCGACAGCACCGGAAGCCCCGTGCGAACGTCGCGGCTGTTGCTAACCGTTGCCCCCGCCTCCTCCATGCCCCTGAAGCCATGCTCGGGAGCAAACACCTTCCTGACGTCTACCCCCCGGCTCAGCAGCGTATCGAGCAAATGAACCCGCGGTTGCTTGTCGAGTATCGACGTTTGGTTAACCACCAGCGCAACCCGCTTGCCGGCCAGCAATTCGATAACGGCGTCGACCTGCTCGGCTCCGGTAACAACAGCAGGCTTACGCTGCGCGGCGAGATGTAAAGCCGTCAGTATAAATACGTATGCGGCCCAGATAATGGGTCTTACGCTCTTTGTTTTCATATAAAAAGTATTCATGAATTTTTTTGTTCTGCAAATGTAACCGAATCTTTTATATGTGTCGCCAGCCTTGCGCCGGCGAAGCCTTGCGTCGCCCGTATATACGCTCCGCAGGCCGGGGCAAGCGTCAGACCCCCGTTCGCCTTTCAGCCCGGCCTCAACCGACAATTCCTTCCCGAAATTTCCGTGGAGCTTTTGTCAGATGACAATTCCTTCCCGAAAATTCCGGGACACTTTTGTCAAATGACAATTCCTTCCCGAAAATTCCGTGGAGCTTTTGTCAGATGACAATTCCTACCTGAAAAATCCGTGAAGTTCTCCAAAGCCAAGATTCCTTCCCGGGATTTCCGCGAAGCTTTCCGAGGTCTAAGATTCCTTCCCGGGATTTCCGGCGAGCTTTCCGAGGTTAACGCTTCCCTTTTGGGGGCTTGCCTGAAGTTTAAGAAAACGCCGGTTGGGCGGCGTGGTAGGGCGGGGGGCTTGTCGCGCCGTGGGCGTTTTTGGCTGCCGCGGGTGGGGCAGGCTTGGTTCTTAATCGTTTATCCCCTCAAAAAAACTGAAGTTAACGGAGCCGTATACTCGCTGCTGCACGAATTCCGGAATGGCCGTGAAGCTGTGGGCCGACGAATGTTCCATTATAAAGAGGCCGCCTTTTTTCAGCAGGCCTTTGCGCAGGGCGAGGATGGGCACGGCGGCAAGGTTTACCATGGCGTAGGGCGGGTCGGCAAAGATGAGGTCGAAGGGCGCGCGACTCCATGTGCGCATAAAGCGGAAGGCGTCGGCGGTTACGAGGTTGAAGCCGGTTGCGGATAGCTCGGATGCTACCTTGGCGATAAATACGGAGCGCCGGCGGTTGTTTTCTACGGCTGTTACGCAGGCGCATCCGCGCGACAGGAGCTCGAAGGATATGCTGCCGGTTCCGGCGAAAAGGTCGAGGGCTTGGGCGCCGTCGAGGTCGATAATGTTTGCCAGCACGTTGAACAGGTTTTCCTTGGCAAAGTCGGTGGTGGGGCGGGCGTTGAAGTTTGGGGGTATTGCGAACCGGCGCCGGCCGTAAATTCCGCTGATTATTCGCATACCGACATAAGTATCAGGTCGATGGGGGCTTGCAGTATTTCGCCTCCGATATAATAGGCCTTGGCGGGGATTTCAACGTTGTCTACGTGCTTTATAAAGGAGTGGATGGGCTGCATGGCTCGCCCGGTTACGGCTGCGTCGCCCGATATCGAAAGCTTGTCGGTTAGCTGATTCATGCCTACTTGCTTCCATACGTAGCACAGGTAGTAGAGGAAGTCGCTGGGCTGGTTGCAGGTAAATGTGTTGGCAAAGAGCAGGCGGTTGTCGTTAAAGCAGCAAATGTCGACCATCGAGCGCCTTACTGTGGCAAACATATGCGAATGCCGCTCGCTTCGGCATTGTTTTTTCAGCATGATGAGCTGGGATGTCATGTGGTGGATAAAGACGGGGTTGGTGAGCGACCGGGAGCAGAAGTCGTAAACGTCGTCGTTTATGGCGAAAATGAGCTCGGCTTGCTCGTCGTCGAGGGTGTTGGACAGGCATCGCTTTTCGGGGGCGGAGAAGTTATAGTCGAGGAGGTCGCTCCGCTTGCGGTCGATTATATATTGGTTGGGCGCGAGGGTGTATTGTCCGGTTACGCATAGAACTTTGGTGCGTTTGTAGTTCCATACCAGGCAGTCGTTTGAGAAGAATAGTTCTTTGATGGATTGCTTGTATGGGATTGCCTGGTCGAACTCCACGTCGCGAAAGAAGAAGCTTTGGGCTTCTTCGGGGTTGTAGGCGGAAAAAGAAAATCCATCCGGCCGTAGCCGGATGGACATTATATACTTCTCGGAGTTGTTCACATTTAACGTATCAGGTATACTGATCGTCATGATATTTTCTTGTGTGTGTGGGTTTAGAGGTTTTCCCAGTTACCGGCGTTGTTGTTGATTTCTTCGAGCGATCCTACTCGCAGTCCGGGGTATTTCTTCAGCGTTAGGGCCACGGCGTCGAGGTTAACTACGAGCTGCTTGTTCAGGCCTCGCAGGTAGTCGTCGTACAGTACCGAGGCTTCAAATACTTTAACCACGTATCCCGAAGGGGAGGTTATGGTTGCGGTATCCATTTTAAATTCGAGGGGCGATCCGTCGGGCTTGGAGGCTAAGGGTACGTACCGTAGCTGGTTGGCGTCGTACGCGGGGCCGAAGAGGGTGTCTTTGGCAATTACCCAAAATGTGTCGCGCTTGATAAAGCCTTGTTTTATTGCTTCGAGCTCGGTCATGCCTGCTTCGAGCTGTTCGTCGGTGAGCACTCCTTCTTTCATTATGAAGGGGAGCTTTTCGTTGTTCAGAAATTCGGCAAGGCGGTCGAAAGTTGCGGCATGCTCTTTATGAATATTCTTATATTCAATTTGAGCCCTACGGATGTCGATAAGGCGGGCGATGATTCCCGATTCTCGTTTTGTTTTCTCGTTATCGAACGTAATCGGCACGAGGAGGCTTGCATAACACATGTAGCCAAGCAGTAAAACTGCGCATAAAAGGATGATTCTAATTGTAATCTTCATGGTTCTATAATGATTTTTAAATTGTTTGCTCGGCAAATTTAAAAAAGAATCTTTAATGTCCTATCTTTATCGAAAAAAATAGCGCTTTCTCCTATGAGTATTCAATCTTTAACAGATAGCATCTTGCTCCGCTTCCCCCATGTTCCTACCGCCGATCAAACGGCTGCCATCGGCGCTTTGGCGGCTTATGTATCCTCCGGCGGCGATTCGGTTTTTCTTCTGAAGGGGTATGCCGGCACGGGTAAAACAACTCTTGTGGCCGCATTGGTCAAGGCGCTGGCCGCGGCAGGCCGTCGCACGGCGCTGCTTGCGCCTACAGGGAGGGCGGCCAAGGTTTTCTCGCTCTACGCAGGATGCAAGGCCTGGACTATCCACCGGAGAATCTACCGCCAAAAAGCTTTTTCGGGCGAGCCGTCGGGCTTCCTTCTCGCCCCCAACACCAACCGGCATACTATATTTATTGTAGACGAGGCTTCGATGATTGCCGATCGTGAAACCGGCAGCGGCAGCGTTTTCGGCTCCGGTCGCCTGCTCGAAGATTTAATCGGCTTTGTATATTCGGCCGAAGGATGCCGGCTTATACTGATGGGCGACGAAGCTCAGCTTCCTCCCGTAGGCCTTGCCGAAAGTCCTGCCCTGCAACGCGAAACCCTGCGCGCCGCATATATGCTTGAAACCGTAGAGGCCACGCTCACCCAGGTGGTACGCCAAGACGAGCGCTCCGATATACTGCTCAACGCAACCGCCCTCCGCCGTGCAATACATTCGGGATCCACATCGCTGATGCCGGCCATAGCCGTATCGAAAGGAGGTAACATGAAAGTGATCCGCGGCGGCGAGCTTATCGAGGAGCTATCCTCGGCTTATGCTCGCGACGGCGTTGACGACAGCATCGTAATTGTGCGGTCAAACCGCCGGGCGCAGCTTTACAACAACGGCATCCGCAGTCGAATCCTTTGCCTCGAAGAAGAAATCTCGGCGGGCGACAGGCTAATGGTATCGCGCAACAATTACGTGCAGCCGGCCGGTATTCCCGGAATGGACTTCCTGGCCAACGGTGAAACCGTTTGCGTAAAGCGCGTAAGGCGCACCTACGAGATGTACGGCTTCTGTTTTGCCGACCTTCTCGTTGGCCTCCCCGACTACGAGGCCGAGGCTGAAATAAAAGTAATTGTCGACGCCCTTCGCTCGGAATCGCCCGCCCTTACCCGCGATGAAAGCGACCGCCTTTTCCAAGCCGTGTGGAGCGACCTTGCCGACGTTCGGACCAAAACCGAAAAGCTCAAGCGACTAAAATCCGATCTGTACTTCAACGCCGTACAGGTTAAATACGCCTACGCCGTTACCTGCCACAAAGCTCAGGGCGGACAGTGGCGAAACGTTTTCATCGACGTTGGCCGCCTCGCTCCAGATATGATCGACCGCGAGTTTTATCGCTGGCTCTACACGGCAGTTACCCGCGCCGAGCATCGCCTCTACTGGGTTAATCCTTTCTTTGAAAGCTAAAGCAAAGGGCGGCGCAAGCCTAAAAGTCGCATTTTTACAATAAGCGCTACATGCCGGTTCCTATCTTTGCACCCATTAATACAAACACAGTGTAATGAGATTCAACCCACATTTTTTGAAAATGAAGACAAACATATATCCCCTCCTTTTGCAGATTGCCTGCAAGCGCTCCTTAAACCGGGCGCTTGCCCGCAATCGAGGTAAACGCCGAAACGAAGTTCAATTTCCGAGTTGAACGCTTGATGTAGAATACGTAATATTAAAGTAGATATGAATAAGCGAATATGTATTGATAGCAAACCTGGGGTGCAGTACATCCTCCCGATGCAAACGAACACTCAATATATCTTCCCACACAAGGGCGGATTGCTGCATCCCCGGGTTAAACATATTGATTGCTCTCTTTTATAAACCTTAAATCTTAACTTTTTGATCAATGTTTACACGACCATAACGTAATATCCAAATTCTCGTTTTATTTTCAATCCTTTATTATGAAGGGCTGTCGGGCCGCGATTTGGTTCGGCAGCCTTATTTTCTTTTTAGAGATTAATTCAACCCCCGTTAGTTAATCCACTCCGTAGGCGTCACTCCCTCAATTTGCTTGAACACACGGTTGAACGTAGATTGGTTTTTAAATCCGGAGGATGTGTAGATATATTCGAGGGTATAGTTTGCGCCCGTCTGGCGGATCATCTCTTTAGCGTTTCGCACGCGATAGCGATTCACATAAGCCGAAAAATTCAGTCCGGTTTGCATGCTGATTGCCTTTGAGGCGTACACGGTGTTGCTGCCGATATATTGGGCAAGCTGAGTGATGGTAAATCCGGGGTCGAGGTAAGGATGCGCTTCGTTAAAGTACTCTTCGATATCGGCAAAGATCTGGCCGTATTTTGACGAATCTTTTATTTCGTTGGCCGAGAGTCCCGCCTCGTACGCCCAACTGATCCGCACTTCCGCAATCCGGTGGATGTAGTACAGGATGATAAAAATCACGATCGACGCCGCAACGGTAGGCTGAACCATAGCGATACGCGTGCTCAGCCTCAAATTGACGTGCCGGGCGGAAAGCGAGTACCAGCCCTGCAACTGTTCGTGAAAAAATGGCTTTAAATAATTGGTGGCCATCATGAGCATGATGATAAGGAAAATTGCCGAGCATAAAAAAATAATTATCCGGCCCGGCCTTAAGTCGGGGTAAAGCACGATGCAGGCCATCGGCGCGGCTGCAATCCATAAATAGTTGCCCGTGGTGCCGAATATGTGCGACACAACGGCAAGCGGCGCAATTATAATTACCGATGCAATAATCAGGATGGTGATAAACGATTTCATTTGTGCAAAAGGCACTTTAACCGAAACTATCATGCCCACAACGTACGAGAGGCAAAGAAGTCCAAGGAAATATCCCACGGGCATCATTGTAAAAAGGTTCCACATGAGCACAATTGCGATCACCGTGTTTATCATTATTAAAAACACGCAGATAATTAAACAGCGTTTTTGCAAAGATTCAACATTTGCATTGTCTACCGAAAGTGCGATTGGTTGGTTCATCTTGGTATTTGTGTTTAGCAGAAAAATATTTTAAGTATAAATTGTATTGAATTGGATAAGCGTCATTAGCGGGCCAAAGATAAGCCTTATTACTTGAAAAATAGCTTCGCCTCAACGCAGCAAAATCTTTTTTTCCGATCAAAGATATATAGGGCCGGCAGTTGAAATTATTTATACCGGAATCCAGGATCTTTTCCGGGCCGATTCGGAATTATTATCCAATCAGCCCGGTGAAAATACATTTCCTATTATCCGTTAGCCAAGCTTAGCGCAGCTATCAGCCCTTTCACAATTTCGTCCGACGCATCGAACGGATATTGATTTGGAGCGGTTTATTTTTTTATGCTGAAGGAACACTATGGCGAGGTTGAGAGGAGGCTGATGGCATTGCGCAATCCGGGGGCAGCGTATTATTGTACAAAGCCGATCTTCCCGAAAACCTATAAGCGGAAATAATTAATAACTTTGTCCGACAAGGAAACAGATTTGAAAATCAATAATAACCGAGAAAATTCATATGGAAAAAAGATTTATAGGTATAATACCTGCGAGATATGCCTCCACCCGTTTCCCCGGAAAACCTTTGGCTGATTTGGGGGGCAAGCCCATGATCCAACATGTTTACGAACGCGCCCGTGCTGTACTTGAGCGCGTTTACGTTGCAACCGACAACGAGCGCATCGTTGCTGCGGTGGCCTCATTCGGCGGTAAAGCCGTTATGACTTCGGCCAGGCATTTGAGCGGAACTGATCGTTGCTGCGAGGCGTATCTGAAAATTGGTCGGGGTTTTAATGTTGTGATCAATATTCAGGGCGACGAGCCTTTTGTGCGTGTTGAGCATATTGAGTTGCTAAAGGCTTGCTTTGCCGATCCGGGCGTTCAGATTGCTACATTGATAAAGCCTGTTTTGTCGAAAGATGATTCGGCTATTGCATTTTCGTCGAATACGCCCAAGGTGGTGATTAACAAATATCGCGAGGCGATGTTTTTCAGCCGTTCCATTATTCCGTATTATCGTGGAAAGCCGCATCCCGAGTGGCTCGACGCGCATACGTACTATCGTCATATCGGGCTTTACGCCTATCGTGCCGATGTGTTAACCGAGATAACCCGTCTGCCTCCTTCTCCGCTCGAGCTTGCCGAGAGTTTGGAGCAATTGAGGTGGCTTGAGAATGGGTATAAAATTAAGGTGGGGATTACTGATGTTGATTCAATCGGGATTGATACTCCAGAAGATTTGGCTCGCGCCAGGCGTTATCTTTGAGGAAAAGTGTAGCGGGAGAGAGGAAGGATAAGAGAGGAAATGATCGGAAAGAACAAAATAAAAACGGCTACCTTCGCAAGCGGCCGCTTTCTTTGTTTTTAATTCTCAATTCTTTAGACCAATGTAAAATACTAATTCTTATTATTAACATATCTCCAATCTATTTGTTAGATAGATTGTGAATGCAAAGGTAGAAACATAATTCAGATCTCCAAATGTTTTCAAAAAAATAATTGTATTGCAAATAAAAAAAGCTCCTGCCGGTTGTTTTCTGGTAGGAGCTTTTTTATTGAAGAGTCAATTAAAAAAAGGTTGCTTTAGTCGTTTCTGTCCGATTTCTTGTCCATCATGTTGAGCTCTCCTACGTTCTTGCGGTTGGCGAAGATTTTGTCAAATTCTTCTTTAGCGCCAACTACAAGTTTGTCGAAATCTCGCTGTCCGGTACCGGCGGGGATCAAGTGTCCGCAAATAACGTTTTCTTTTAGTCCTTCGAGGCGGTCGATCTTGCTGTTTATGGCTGCTTCGTTGAGTACCTTGGTTGTTTCCTGGAATGATGCGGCGGACATGAAGCTGTTTGTTTGCAGTGCGGCTCTTGTGATTCCTTGCAGGATTTGATTGGAGGTTGCCGGAACGGCGTCGCGGGCTTCAACGAGCTTGAGGTCGCGGCGCTTGAGCATACTGTTTTCGTCTCTCAGCTTGCGTGCGGTAACGATTTGTCCAGGTTGCATGGTTTGTGAATCTCCCGGATCAGCCACTACTTTTTTGCCCCAAATTCTGTCGTTTTCATCCATTATTTCCAGCTTGTCAATTACTTGCTGCTCAAGGAATCGGGTGTCTCCAGGATCAACGACTTCAACCTTACGCATCATCTGTCGTACGATAACTTCAAAGTGCTTGTCGTTAATTTTTACGCCTTGTAGTCGGTATACGTCTTGTACTTCGTTTACGATATATTCCTGCACTGCGGTGGGGCCTTTAATGGCCAGGATGTCGGATGGGGTGATTGCGCCGTCGGAGAGCGGCATGCCGGCGCGGATGTAGTCGTTTTCCTGAACGAGTAATTGCTTGGAAAGCGGTACCATGTATTTTTTTACTTCGCCCAGCTTGGATGTGACGGTGATTTCGCGGTTGCCACGCTTTACTTTGCCGAATCCGATTTCGCCGTCGATTTCGGCAACTACGGCGGGATTGGAGGGGTTTCTCGCTTCAAAGAGTTCGGTTACACGGGGAAGTCCACCGGTTATATCGCCGGTCTTGCCTATTGCGCGTGGGATTTTGGCAAGTACTTCGCCGGCTTTTACAGCATCATTATTTTCCTTAACAACGTGCGATCCCAGCGGAAGCGTGTAGTTTTTCAGCGGTTTGCCTTCGTTGTTTACTACATGTATCATTGGGATTTTCGTTTTGTCTTTGGATTCTATGATGATTTTCTCTTTCAATCCGGTTGTCTCATCGCTTTCTATGGCATAAGTAACACCTTCTTGTACATTTTCAAACTCAAGGGTTCCGGCAACTTCAGATACGATGACGGCGTTGAACGGATCCCACTCAACAATTGTGTCGCCTTTCTTTACTGTGCTTTCGCTGCTGAAATATAGTTTGGAACCGTAGGGGATATTATGCGTAAGGAGTACAATTTTGGTATTCGGTTCGATGATTCGCATTTCGGCAAGGCGGCTCACTACCACTTGATGTTTCCTCCCTAAAGTGTCTACGGAAGATACTGTGCGAAGCTCGTCGATTTCGAGAATACCGTTATATTTTGAAACAATACTGCTTTCGGTTGCGATATTGGAGGCGATACCTCCTACGTGAAAAGTACGCAGCGTGAGTTGAGTTCCCGGTTCGCCGATCGACTGTGCGGCAATAACGCCAACTACTTCGCCTTTCTGCACCATTTGGCCAGTTGCCAGATTTCGACCGTAGCATTTAGCGCATACGCCTTTTTTGGATTCACAAGTAAGTACCGAGCGAATTTCGACGCTTTCGATGGGCGAATCTTGAATTTTATGTGCGGCATCTTCGCGGATTTCTTCCCCAGCTTCAACAAGGAGTTCGCCTGAAAGAGGATGCTGGATGTCGTGCACCGATACGCGTCCTAAAATGCGTTCATACAAGGATGCAATCACCTCTTCATTATTTTTCAGCTCTGAACATGCCAGTCCGCGAAGCGTTCCGCAGTCTTCTTCATTAATAATAACATCGTGAGAAACGTCAACAAGTCGGCGGGTAAGATATCCGGCATCGGCAGTTTTCAATGCGGTATCGGCCAATCCCTTTCGCGCTCCGTGAGTGGAAATGAAGTATTCAAGCACCGAGAGTCCTTCTTTGAAGTTTGCAAGGATGGGGTTTTCAATAATTTGTCCGCCTTCTGCACCGCTTTTCTGAGGCTTGGCCATCAAGCCGCGCATACCGGAGAGTTGTCGGATCTGTTCTTTTGAACCGCGTGCGCCGGAATCCATCATCATGAATACGGAATTGAAGCCATCGTTGTCAGCTGTTAGTTTTTTGATGAGTATTTCCGACAGGCGGCTGTTTACATGAGTCCAAATGTCGATGATCTGGTTGTATCGTTCATTGGTTGTGATGAAGCCCATGCTATAATTGTTCATTATTTGCTCAACTTCTTGATAGCCTTCTTCTACCAGACTGTCTTTTTCTTCGGGAATAAGCACGTCGGACAGGTTGAACGACAATCCGCCTTTGAATGCCATTTGGTATCCCAAATTCTTTATATCGTCGAGAAATTGCGCTGTACGGGCGACTCCGCAAGCTTTTATCACTTCGCCGATTATATCGCGAAGAGCTTTCTTACCGAGTACTTCATTAACAAAGCCCACTTCTTTGGGTACAAATTCATTTACCATCACGCGCCCAACAGACGTTTCGAGCATCACTTTGGTAAGATTTCCGGCTTCATCAACGGTTTTGACAATTACGTTGACGGGAGCATGAATATCGGTTTTGCCTTCGTTGTATGCTACTATCGCTTCTTCAACCCCGTAGAAAGTAAGGCCTTCGCCTTTGGCTCGCGGACGTAGTTTGGTTATATAGTACAATCCAAGAACCATGTCTTGCGAGGGTACGGTAATGGGTGCGCCGTTTGCCGGATTCAATATGTTATGCGAAGCAAGCATGAGCATTTGCGCTTCGAGAATGGCCTCATTACCCAGAGGTAGATGCACTGCCATTTGGTCACCATCAAAGTCCGCATTGAACGCTGTACATGATAATGGGTGTAGTTGAATTGCTTTTCCTTCTATAAGTTTTGGTTGAAAGGCTTGAATGCCCAAACGGTGCAAAGTTGGGGCGCGATTTAGCAATACCGGATGGCCTTTCATAACATATTCTAATATGTCCCAAACGACAGGTTCTTTTCTATCAACGATCTTCTTTGCCGATTTGACCGTTTTAACGATCCCACGCTCAATCAGCTTGCGAATGATAAAAGGCTTATACAGTTCGGCTGCCATATTTTTGGGAAGACCACATTCGTGCATCTTAAGTTCGGGGCCGACCACAATTACGGAACGAGCAGAATAGTCTACACGCTTTCCAAGCAAGTTCTGACGGAAGCGTCCTTGCTTTCCTTTCAAACTATCTGAAAGAGATTTGAGAGGGCGATTAGCATCGGTTTTAACGGCACTCGATTTGCGCGAATTATCAAACAGTGAATCAACCGCCTCTTGAAGCATTCGCTTTTCATTACGAAGAATTACTTCCGGAGCCTTAATGTCGATCAACCGTTTCAAACGATTATTACGAATTATAACACGCCTATAAAGATCGTTCAGATCAGATGTAGCAAAACGTCCACCATCCAGCGGTACCAAAGGACGCAACTCCGGCGGAATAACAGGAACAACTTTTACAACCATCCATTCGGGTCGATTACGTCCGCGCGCTGCACGGAAAGATTCCACTACTTGAAGCCGTTTCAACGCATCATTTTTACGCTGTTGAGAAGTATCGGTACTAGCCCTGTGGCGTAATTCGTAAGACAGTGAATCCAAATCAATTCGGGAAAGCAAATCGTAAACAGCCTCAGCGCCTATTTTAGCGATAAACTTATTAGGATCGGAATCGTCAAGCATTTGATTCTCCTTAGGCAGGCTGTCAATAATTTGCAAATATTCTTCTTCTGCAAGAAGTTCGAGAGTTTCTACCGAAGTGACAATTCCCGATTGGATCACTACATATCGCTCATAGTAAATAATCGAATCAAGTTTTTTTGTCGGAATCCCCAACAGGTAACCAATCTTATTCGGTAAAGATCGAAAATACCAGATGTGAGCAACTGGGACGACCAAATGTATATGTCCCATACGCTCCCTTCTTACTTTCTTTTCTGTAACTTCCACGCCACAACGGTCGCATACAATGCCTTTATAGCGAATGCGTTTATATTTTCCGCAATGGCACTCATAGTCCTTAATAGGACCAAAGATTCGCTCGCAGAACAAACCGTCACGTTCTGGCTTGTAGGTACGGTAGTTGATCGTTTCGGGTTTCAATACTTCTCCGCTAGAATTCTCAAGAATTTCTTCGGGTGAAGCCAAACCTATTGTAATCTTCGAAAAGTTACTCTTTATCTTGTTTTCTTTTCTAAAAGCCATATTGAAAGATATATGAGTTTAATTTTGATGGATGGAAAATATGTTGCGCATCACAGGCTTGGGATTCTGATATGATAGTTTGCCTCTGTCGGTTCGGAGAATTCTCCGCAAAACATTCGTTTGATACATCATTTTTCTGGAAAGATCTAATCAAGTGTAAAACTCAAACCAAGACCTCTCAATTCGTGTAACAGAACGTTCAGAGATTCTGGTATTCCGGGATTTGGCATATTATCGCCTTTTACAATTGCTTCATAAGCTTTCGAACGTCCAACAACGTCATCAGATTTGATAGTCAGTATTTCTTGCAAAATATGTGCTGCGCCGAAAGCTTCTAGTGCCCAGACTTCCATTTCGCCGAACCGTTGACCGCCGAATTGCGCTTTACCTCCCAACGGTTGCTGGGTAATAAGCGAATAAGGCCCTATCGAGCGAGCGTGCATCTTATCGTCAACCATGTGGCCTAGTTTCAAGAAATAAGTGAGTCCAACGGTTGCCGGCTGGTCGAAACGTTCCCCGGTTCCACCGTCATACAAGAACGTTTTACCGTAACGAGGTAATTTGGCCTTATCCGTCCATTCGTTCAAGTCATCCATGGATGCTCCGTCAAAAATAGGTGTTGCAAATTTCACATTCATAGCATAACCTGCCCATCCTAAAACGGCTTCAAAAATTTGTCCTAAATTCATACGCGAGGGTACCCCTAAAGGATTTAAACAAATATCGACAGGAGTACCATCGGCAAGGAAAGGCATATCTTCCTGACGTACAATCTTAGATACAATACCTTTATTGCCATGCCGACCGGCCATCTTGTCGCCCACTTGTATTTTACGTTTTTTTGCAATATAAACCTTTGCCATTTGTACAATCCCGGTCGGGAGCTCATCACCTATTGTAAGATCAAATTTTTTACGCCTTAATTCGGCATCAAGCTCTTTATACTTTTTCGTGTAGTTTTGAATGATTTCTTTAATCAATTCATTTCTGGAAGGATCAGAGGTCCATTTGCCTATTTGTATCACGTTGAAATCCAGAGATTCCAATTCTTTACGGGAAATTTTGATGCCCTTAGCAATTAATTCTGTATTATTCGCAAGATCTTTCACGCCCTGTGAAACCTTACCATTAACAAGCGTCAGTAGCTTATCAATCAGAACAGTTTTCAGTATGGCAATTTTCTCCTCATATTCTTCATCAAGTTTTGGAAGGAGAGCTTTGTCGGTTAGGCGCGATTTACGTTTCTTTATTGCTTTAGAAAAAAGATTTGTTTCTATCACCACTCCTGAAAGTGACGGAGTAGCCTTCAATGATGCATCTTTTACATCGCCTGCTTTATCTCCAAATATGGCTCTTAATAACTTTTCTTCCGGCGAAGGATCGGATTCACCTTTCGGTGTAATTTTACCTATCAGTATATCACCCGGTTCAATGCGTGCACCCACACGAACGATGCCTCTGTCATCAAGATCACGGGTAGCTTCCTCACTTACATTAGGTATGTCGGAGGTTAATTCCTCCATTCCCCTTTTTGTTTCGCGAACTTCCAGAATATACTCATCAACATGTACCGAAGTAAAAACGTCATCCCATACAATTCGCTCGTTCAGCACTATTGCGTCTTCATAATTATATCCTTTCCACGGCATATAGGCAACTTTGACGTTACGTCCAAGAGCAAGTTCTCCTTTTTTAGTTGAATAACCTTCTGTTAGAATTTGGCCGGCTTTTACACGATCGCCACGTTCACATATAGGATGTAGGTCAACAGTTGTGCTCTGGTTTGTTTTTCGCCATTTAGGTATATTATAAGTATGCACGGCATCTTCAAAACTAATAAACTCTTCGCTTTCCGTCCGGTCATACTGGATTTTGATAGTTGTAGCATCGACAGAAACTACAACGCCATCATGTTTCGCTATAATTTGTGTACGCGAATCTCTTGCAACTTGAGCTTCTATCCCAGTTCCTACAATAGGAGCTTCGGGGCGTAATAACGGCACAGCCTGGCGCATCATGTTTGATCCCATAAGTGCGCGATTTGCATCGTCGTGTTCAAGGAAAGGAATTAGAGATGCAGCAATGGAAGCAATTTGTGTTGGCGAAACATCCATTAAATCTACTTCTTCCGGTGTTACTTGCGGAAAATCAGCTTCAAGTCTTGACTTTATTCTTTCGTCTACAAACTTTCCAGAACTATCTAACGAGGCGTTCCCTTGAGCAATAATCAGTTTTTCTTCCTCCTCGGCGGTATAGTATCGCAACCCTTCATCTGAAAAATCAACTATACCATCTTGAACCCTGCGGTATGGAGTAGAAATGAAACCAAGTTCATTAATTTTAGCATAGACGCAAAGCGAAGAAATTAATCCGATATTAGGGCCTTCTGGAGTTTCAATAGGGCATAATCGCCCATAATGTGTATAATGAACGTCGCGCACTTCAAATCCGGCTCTCTCTCTTGACAAACCACCAGGACCTAAAGCTGACAAGCGGCGTTTATGAGTGATTTCGGCCAATGGATTAGTTTGATCCATGAATTGCGACAGAGCATTTGTCCCGAAAAATGAGTTTACGACAGAAGATATAGTCTTTGCATTAATAAGGTCAATAGGAGTAAAAACTTCATTATCCCTGACATTCATACGTTCACGCACTGTTCGCGACATACGAGCCAAGCCAATACCAAATTGATTATACAATTGCTCACCAACAGTACGAACACGACGATTACTTAAATGATCGATATCGTCAACTATTGCTTTCGAATTGATCAACTCGATCAAATACTTGATGATTTCGATAATATCTTCTTTTGTTAGTACTTTTGTGTCTTCACTTGTATTCAGATTCAGTTTTTTATTGATTCTGTAACGGCCAACTTCACCTAAATCATAGCGTTTTTCCGAGAAAAACAAGTTGGCAATCACCTCGCGTGCACTTGCTTCATCAGCCGGTTCGGCATTTCGTAGTTGTCGATAAATATACAGGACTGCTTCTTTTTCAGAGTTACTTGGATCTTTTTGCAGAGTATTGTAAATGATTGCATAGTCTGAAAGGTTCAGATCATCACGATGTAGCAATATATTTTGTGCTCCAGATTCTATGATCGCTTCTATATTATCATTGTCCAAGATAGACTCCCTATCTATAATAACATCATTACGTTCTATAGATACAACCTCGCCGGTATCTTCGTCTACAAAATCTTCAACCCAAGTTTTTAATACACGAGCGGCTAATTTGCGTCCGATCAGTTTATTTAGATTTGGCCTGCTAACTTTTACCTCTTCAGCAAGATTGAAAATTTCAAGAATATTTCGATCGCTTTCAAAACCAATTGCTCTTAGTAAAGTTGTAACCGGCAACTTCTTTTTACGATCAATATATGCGTACATTATACTATTTATATCAGTGGCAAATTCAATCCAGGAACCTTTAAATGGAATGATTCTTGCTGAATACAATTTAGTCCCATTAGCGTGTACGCTTTGTCCAAAAAATACTCCCGGTGAACGATGTAACTGTGAAACAACTACTCGCTCCGCCCCATTAATCACAAAAGTTCCTTTTCCCGTCATATAAGGGATCGGGCCTAAATAAACGTCCTGGATTACAGTATCGAAATCTTCATGATCTGGATCCGTACAGTATAGTTTTAACTTTGCTTTCAACGGAACACTGTATGTCAAACCACGGGCGATACACTCGTCTATTGTATAGCGAGGAGGATCTATGTAATAGTCAAGAAACTCTAACACAAAATTGTTACGTGTATCCGCTATCGGGAAGTTTTCTGCGAAAACTTTATATAGCCCTTCCTTTTTTCTCTTGTCGGAAGGAGTATCAATTTGAAGAAAATCTTGGAATGATTTCAATTGAACTTCGAGAAAGTCCGGATAGGAAAGAGGATTTTTTATCGAAGCAAAATTAACTCTTGGTTTTACGAATATAGTAGACATTTAGTTGGGAATTTATTACACCAAATGTAAATACAGATAAAAGATTAAGAATCTCCTTATTAGGAAATTCTTAACCAATTATCTGGAATTTTAGAATTATAAAAACTATTTAAGCTCAACTTCTGCTCCAGCGTCTTCCAAGCTTTTCTTTAGCCCTTCTGCATCTGCCTTGGCTATACCTTCTTTAACAACATTAGGAGTGCCGTCGACTAAATCTTTCGCTTCTTTTAGAGTCAAACCGGTCAGTTCCTTAACCAACTTAACAATAGCTAATTTATTCGTGCCTGGGGCTTTAAGCACTACATCGAAAGATGTTTTTTCCTCTACAACTTCAGCCGAAGCACCTGCTATAGGAGCTGCAACTGCAACTGCGGCAGCAGCGGGTTCAATACCATATTCTTCTTTCAGAATAGTTGCCAATTCACTAACTTCTTTTACGGTCAAGCTCACTAATTGTTCTGCAAAAGCTTTTAAATCTGCCATTTTTTTTGTATAATTTAAATCATTATTTACTATAAACGATAACTTTATCCTCTTCCAAAGTTTTCAAAACACCCAAAATAGTTTGTCCTGATGATTGCAGTGCCAAAATTATATTCTTTGCCGGAGATTGTAACAATGCAATGATATCTCCAAGAAGTTCTTCTTTACTCTTGATATTTACTAGTGCCTCCAAGTAATCAGCCCCAACATAAAAACTTTCCTGTACATAGGCAGCCTTCAATTGTGGCCTGATGTTTTTTTTGTCTTTTGATGCTTTCGTAAACTCTTTAATCAAGCGAGCAGCGACATTTGTTGTATGTGATAACATAATAGCAGTATTACCTTTCAAGGCTACATTCAATGCTGAATAATCCTCCTCAATGTTTTCAAATACTTTTTTTAGCAAAGTATTCTTAACGACCATTAATTTTACACCTTGTTTAAAACATTCCCGTCGCAACGCACTTGTTTTGCCTGCATTCAAAGCTTCTATATCTGTCAGATAAAAATTTGGATATTCTTTTACAACTTCTGAAAGTTGCTCTATAATCTTAGCCTTATCTTCCTTTTTCATCGCTAACTATTTATTAAATTTCATCAACTGATTTAGGATCAACTTTTATACTTGCACTCATAGTGCTTGAAAGATAAATGCTCTTAATATAGGTACCTTTTGCTGCGGAAGGCTTCAACTTTACCAAAGTTGAAACAAATTCCTTGGCATTCTCACGGATCTGGTCGGGATTAAATGAAACTTTGCCTATCGAAGAATGAACTATACCGGTCTTATCAACTTTAAAATCGATTTTCCCCTGTTTTACTTCTTTGATAGCTTGGCCTATTTCATTAGTAACAGTACCGCTTTTGGGATTAGGCATTAATCCTCTTGGACCTAATATCCTTCCTAAAGCACCTATTTTTCCCATTACCGAAGGCAATGTTATAATCACATCCATATCAGTCCAGCCACCTTTGATTTTGTCTATATACTCATCCAACCCGACATAATCAGCACCAGCAGCTGCTGCTTCGACTTCCTTATCGGGAGTACATAACGCAAGAACCCGAACTTGCTTTCCTGTACCGTGAGGCAACGATACAACACCTCTCAACATTTGATTGGCTTTACGAGGATCAATACCCAAGCGGACATCCATATCTACCGAAGCATCAAATTTTGTTGTTGTAATCTCTTTAACCAACGACGATGCATCTTTTAGTGTATATGTTTTCCCTGTTTCAATTTTGCCTGAAACCAGCTTTTGATTTTTCGTAACTCTACTCATCTAAACTGAACTTTTTATTATTACCAGGGAATGTTCCTTTTACCGTTATACCCATACTCCTCGCTGTACCTGCAACCATATTCATGGCAGCATCTACAGTAAAACAATTTAAATCAACGAGCTTATCCTCTGCTATCACTTTTACCTGTTCCCAAGTTATTTCCGCAATTTTTTTACGATTTGGTTCAGCAGAACCGCCTTTTATTTTAGCCGCTTCAAACAGTTGAATGGCCACCGGAGGCGTTTTTACGACAAACTCAAACGATTTATCAGTGTAGTAAGTAATTACAACCGGTAATATCTTACCGCTTTTGTCCTGGGTTCTGGCATTAAACTGCTTGCAAAACTCCATAATATTTATACCTTTAGATCCCAAAGCGGGACCCACAGGAGGAGAAGGGTTTGCTGCTCCTCCTTTAATTTGTAACTTGATTTGTCCTGCAATTTCTTTTGCCATATTTTATCTATTTATAAACAATATATAACCAACCAGAATAAATCACCCCGTAACACAAGTTATTATTCCTTCTCTACTTGCATATAACCCAATTCCAACGGGGTTTTTCTGCCAAAAATTTTCACCATTACTTTCAATTTCTTTTTTTCAACATTGACAGATTCAATTACGCCGGTAAATCCGCTAAACGGGCCAAAAATAACTTTTACGTTCTCTCCCACATAATATTGAACTTCCACTTCGTTTCTCAACTCCTGTAATTCATCTACCGTGCCTAATATACGGTTAACTTCTGTAGGACGTAAAGGTACCGGATCTTCAGAACCGCCAAGGAAACCTATCACATTGGGAACGTTTCTTAACCTATGAGTAACTTCTCCAACCAAAACCGCTTCAATTAAGACATACCCCGGAAGATACGCCCTTTCTTTCAGCACTTTTTTCCCATTACGCAAAACATAAGTTTTTTCGGTTGGAATCAACACTTGTGATACATAGTCTTTCAAGTCTGTATTTTTTAATTCAGCTTCCAGATATTCTCTAACTTTATTCTCCTTACCACTAATGGCGCGTAGAACATAAAATTTTTTCTCAACGTCAGACATATCTTTCTTGCCGTATCTTAAAACAATATCTTGTAAACCATCCGCATGATGTTCTCAAAAGCAGAATCAACCAGAAATATTAATACTGCGATAATAAGGGAAGCAAACATTACAACCACAGCACTGCTTGAAAGCTCATTTCTAGTCGGCCAAGAAACTTTATAAACAAGTTCGTTATAAGATTCTTTGAAATAATTTATTATTTTATTCATCTGCATTATGCATTTAGCACGGATAGAGAGACTCGAACTCCCGACACCTGGTTTTGGAGACCAGTGCTCTACCAACTGAGCTACATCCGTGTATTCCTCCCTTCCTTTTTAATATTGAAGGAAGGGATATTTAGTCTAATAGTTCTGTTATCTGACCTGCACCGACTGTACGTCCTCCTTCACGGATAGCAAAACGTAAACCTTCGCTACATGCTACCGGGTATATCAATTCAACGGTGATGGATACATTATCGCCAGGCATTACCATTTCGGTTCCTTCGGGAAGAGTAATTTCACCCGTAACGTCCAATGTGCGAATATAGAACTGAGGACGATATTTGTTGTGGAATGGAGTATGACGTCCGCCTTCTTCTTTCTTCAGAATATATACCTCTGCTCTTACTTTAGAATGTGGTTTCACCTTATTCGGGTGGGTAATAACCATACCTCGTTTTACTTCATTCTTGTCAATACCGCGCAGCAGCAAGCCTACATTATCCCCAGCCTGGCCTTCGTCAAGTATTTTACGAAACATTTCAACGCCTGTCACAACCGATTTCAGTCCCTGAGCTCCTAAACCAATGATTTGAACTTCTTCGCCAGTTCTGATAATACCGGTTTCAATACGTCCGGTAGCAACCGTTCCGCGTCCGGTAATTGAGAACACGTCTTCAACCGGCATAAGGAATGGTTTGTCGATTTCGCGCGGAGGAAGTGGGATCCATGTGTCGCAGGCATCCATTAGTTCTACTACTTTGTCTTCCCATTGCGGGTCGCCATTCAGTGCGCCTAAAGCCGAACCGCGGATTACTGGTGTATTATCGCCGTCAAATTCATAGAAAGATAATAGGTCTCTCATTTCCATTTCAACGAGTTCCAACATCTCTTCGTCGTCAACCGAGTCGCACTTGTTCATGAATACAACTAATTTGGGAACGTTTACTTGGCGAGCTAAAAGAATATGTTCGCGCGTTTGAGGCATCGGACCATCGGTTGCCGCCACAACGATAATTGCGCCGTCCATCTGTGCTGCGCCCGTTACCATGTTCTTAACATAGTCGGCATGACCCGGACAGTCTACATGCGCATAGTGGCGATTGGCCGTTTGATATTCCACGTGAGCCGTGTTAATGGTAATACCCCTTTCTTTTTCTTCGGGGGCATTGTCGATAGAGTCGAACGATCGTATCTCCGAAAGACCTTTTTTGGCTAATACCGTAGTAATAGCGGCTGTCAATGTTGTTTTACCGTGGTCAACATGGCCGATTGTACCTATGTTAACGTGAGGCTTTGTCCTGTCAAAATGTTCTTTTGCCATAGCTTAAATGTTCTTTATAATTAATGATCTTATTCAAATATGCTTTTTTCTGTTGAGCCGGTGCCGAGACTTGAACTCGGGACCTCTTCCTTACCAAGGAAGTGCTCTACCGCTGAGCTACACAGGCTAAATACGTGTAATATATTTAAAATATCTCCCGATTGATTTTCCGGGCGCAAAGATAATGTATTTTTTATTCTGCAAACAAGTGGCATCTCAAAAAAAAATCTGCCGTTTGATGCTCACAAGGAGAATAATCTTTTACGACTTCCAAAATTTATACTTGCCAAACAATTTTCCATTTTGGAGCGGAAGACGGGACTCAAACCCGCGACCCTCAGCTTGGAAGGCTAATGCTCTATCGACTGAGCTACTTCCGCTTGTCCTCTCCTTCCTGTTCTCTTGAGCGGTTCGCTCCGGAAAGCTATTGAGAGAGGGGTGGGCAGTGATGGATTCGAACCACCGAAGACGTAAGTCAGCTGAGTTACAGTCAGCCCCATTTGGCCACTCTGGTAACTGCCCTTTCGCGGCGCAAAAGTATGAATTAATCTCTTATCTGCAAATTTAATTGCGCCATCTTTATTGCTGTAATGGCTGCTTCATCTCCTTTATTACCATACCTGCCGCCTGCGCGATCTGCCGCCTGGCTTTCGGTGTCGGTAGTTAACAGGCCGAAGATGAATGGGATATTGTGGTGTACATTTAAAAGGGTTATGCCTTTCGTTACGCTGGAACAAACGTATTCAAAGTGCGGCGTTTCGCCTCTGATAACGCATCCGAGTACAATAATTGCATCAAGATTCATCATTTCGGAAAGGACTTTCGCTCCAAAGGTTAGTTCAAAGCTGCCGGGAACATAGCGGATGTGAATGTTCGACCGATCGGTTCCATGGCGTTCGAGAGCGCTGCACGCGCCGGCCAAAAGTTTATTGGTGATGCTTTGGTTCCACTCGGATACAACGATGCCGAAGCTCATGTCTTTGGCGTCAGGAACGTTGTCGGGAGTTTGACCCGACATGTATTGATTAATCGTTGACAAGGGGATTATTTCTTTGCGAGTTCGGATGCGCGGGTTATGTATTTGTCGATCGAGGAGGCTTCTTCGGAATTGAAGTATTTTTCTTTTATCGTTGTATAGGCTTTAACGGCGTTGCCATATTGCTTCAATTCTTCATAGGCCAAGCCGGCTTTTTTGAGGAAAACGGGGCCGAGGATTTCGTTGTCGGCCTTGCGGGCCGCTTTCTCAAAGTAGGGGATGCCTTCGGCAATACGGCCGGAATTTATGTAGCAATCGCCTATCAAACCGATTATTGCCGAAGAAACCATATTGTCTTTGCCTTTAAATCCTTTAAGTATTTGGGCGGCGCTTTCGGAGTCGCCCATCCTGAAGTAGCAAATGCCGGCGTAAGCTCTGGCAAGATTGGCGCTTGAGCTGGTACCGTAGCTGTCGATTATCGACAGGAAGCCGGGATAATCTGCCTGGTTGCCGTTCAGGGCGAGTGCAAATGAATCTCTCGCAAAATATTGTTCGCCTTTAAAAATCGCAACAGAGGCTTTCTTTTCCTGGGGAACCAGATAGCCGTAATAAATGCCGAGTACGCAGGCTGTGATGGCCGCTACGCCTGTAATGACGTATACAATGTGCATTTTATATTTCTCGATAAATTGTTCGGATTTTGAGACGAGTTCGCTCACTTCCAATTCTTTGTTTACACCTTTTCCTTTGGTAGCCATAATTTATTTGTTACATTAATATTTGGTGATTGTTTTTCAGGGCGCAAAGGTAGTTGTTTGAAAGATACAATGCAATACGCTTCCGAAGGATATATTTCAGGCCAATCCAACCTCTTTTCCTTATATCATCGTTATCCGCTTTAGATTTTAACCGACCCACATTATTGGTAATGCGTATCCAGGCCTTGTCTGATATGTACATCGCCCGCCCCCATTTACCCAGGCAAAGCCCGCAGCCCGGCAGCCCATATATTGCTGTGAAACCGCCGATTATCGAGCTAAATACAAAATCATTACCGTGAAAAACGTCGTTTTCGTAGCTACCGGAACGTTTTTGGTAGCTACCGGAACTGTTTTCGTAGCTACGAAAAACGTTTTCTCAACTACCTGAATCGCATGTATTTTAGACCGGATAATTGGGTCGGCTGGGAGATTTCTTTTAATGGATAGATTGCCGGAAAAACTCTTTAGCATGATTTGATGGATTTGAGATATGGAGAAAGAATCTGTTTCGGCGCCCGATGCCCAACCGCCCCCGCGCGCTGCTTTTAAAGTCGGAACAGTTTTCTAACTTTGTAATGCAAACATTCCAATAAGATGATACTCAAACGAATTTCCATACTTAATTTTAAAAACATACAGCAAGCCGACATCTCGTTCTCCCCCGGGATGAACTGCTTTTTCGGCAATAACGGCATGGGTAAAACGAACCTTCTCGATGCCGTTTATTATCTGTCGTTCTGCAAAAGCCACCTTAACGCCGCCGATAGCCAGCTTGTTATGCACAACCACGAGGTATGCGTACTGCAAGGTAATTACGAGTGCGAAGGCCGCGACGAAAATATATTGTGCGCCATACGCCCAGGACACAAAAAACAATTCAGCCGCAACAAAAAAGAGTACGACCGCCTTTCCGAACATATCGGCCTCCTGCCCATTGTTATGGTTTCGCCCGCCGATTCGGAGCTTGTGCGCGGAGGAAGCGGAGAGCGGAGGCGTTTGCTCGATATGATTATCTCACAGCATAACCGGAAATACCTCTACACCCTTATACATTATAATAAAATATTGCAGCAGCGAAACGCCTTGCTTCGCAACCGCGCCTCCGACCCTTCGCTTTACGAGGTGATCGAGATGCAACTCGAACTGTACGGCATGGAATTATACAAAATGCGCCGCGAAATGACCGAAAGCTTCCTCCCGCTATTCAAGTCGTGCTACAAAAACATCGGCGGATCCGCCGAAGAAGTCGACATCGCTTATATTTCGCAAATGGAACGCGGCAGCCTCGCTAAAGACTTGGCCGAAAGTCGCGAGCGCGACATGAAGCTGGGCTTCACCTCCTGCGGCGTCCATAAAGACGAGCTCGAAATGAAACTCGGCAATTCGCTCATACGCCGCATCGGATCGCAGGGACAAACCAAAACGTTCCTTATCGCCCTCAAGCTGGCACAGTTCATTTTCCTCAAGCAAAAGGGCGAAACCACGCCTTTGCTCCTGCTCGACGACATTTTCGACAAGCTTGACGCCGAACGCGTTGAACGCATCGTCCGCCTTGTTAACGATCCCTCTTTCGGACAGATTTTCATTACCGATACCAATCGCAAGTACCTCGACCTCATCCTCCTTTACGTTGGGGCTCCACACGAGCTATTCAAAGTAGAAAACGGTGCGGTCGGCAGCATTGGGCGCTCATGAGAAGAAGCAATCCGGAGCCGCTCGGCAATATCCTGAACGATTTTTTCTCGTCGAACGACGCTCTTCGCCAAAGGATACTCGTCATGCGGGTGCAACGCGCCTGGGGCGAGCTTCTGGGCCCGTCCGTCATGAAGTATACCGGCAGCGTATATGTTAGGAACAGAGCGCTTTATGTATCTCTCACTTCATCCGTGCTTCGCAGCGAGCTGATGCTGAACCGCGAAGAACTGATCAGGCGGCTTAACAATCATGCCGGCGGAGAGGTTATTGTGGATATTGTGATGCGGTAAGGCATTTTTTTATTTCTTGAAGTAAAAAGAAAAATAAGCCTTGAGCCGCTCGCGCTCCTCGTCGGTAAATACGCCGGCGGCGCATAGCCTGTCCCAGCCCTCAAGCGGCCGGCTGCGGCGCAGGCTGCATATTGCCATCGCCTGAGCCCGGCTCACGTAAGGGTGCCTCGACATTGAATCCATCTGTAAATAATTGATGAAGAGCGGGGCGATAAACGAGGCGTCAACGTAAAACCAATCCCGCAGCGCGGCAAAACGCTCCTCGTCCATCCTGTAAACCTCCATTAACTGATCAACGGTGTAGAAGCCCCCAAGGTTATCGCGAAGCTCGGCTATCTTCCTGGCATAAAAGCTCGCTATGCCGGGCACCATCTTGAGCGACGCCGTATCGGCCGTATTCAGCTCCACTTTTGTGCCTGCCGGATACTTCTGCCGCCTCTCATATCCCGGCGAGCCCTTCCGAGGAGCCGGGCCGTCTGACGCCCGGATGTCGGGCTCGCGAGGGGGCGGCTGGCTTGTGTCGACAGCCATAGGCCTGGGGGCGTTGTCGGGGCGGACAATCATTTGCGGCGCAGGCTGTTTTGCTTTCTTGTTTATTTGCGAAATTAATACCGCGCTGATACTTGTCAGCAGCAGGAGGAGAGCTAAGACGCGACGCTCTCCGGTTGAAAAGTACAGAAAATTTTTCCACTTCATACAGGTTTGCTTTGGTTGGGGCGCAAAGGTATTCAAGCGATGCCGAATCTGCAACGGGATAATTTCTCCGATGGAGATTAATCCCCAACTCTAAATTCGCCGGTTCAAACTATCTTTGCCTCCCAATAATAATTAATTTTTAAAATTTTACCATGAAACACATCATCGCAACAGCAGCCATAGCCGCTGCAATCCTGGCCTCGTGTACCGCCGAAAAGAAGCCGGTAAAGGATATCAATTCAACTGTTAGCCCGGCGGGAACTTCAACATTCAAAGCCGATTGGGACAGTATCGCGGCAAAGTATAGCTTCCCCGAATGGTTTGCCGACGCCAAGTTCGGAATCTTTATACATTGGGGAGTTTACGCCGTGCCGGCCTTCGATAACGAATGGTATCCGCGAAACATGTATCAGCAGGATCATAAAGTATTTAAGAGCCATGCCGAACGTTACGGCAGCCAGGAATCGTTCGGATACAAAGATTTTATCCCGATGTTCAAGGCCGAACGCTTTAACGCCAACGAATGGATGGCGCTCTTCAAGGCTTCGGGCGCCAAGTACGTGGTTCCGGTAGCCGAGCACCACGACGGGTTTTCGATGTACGCATCCGACCGCAACCATTGGAACTCTGTGGACATGGGCCCCAAAAGGGATATCGTGGGCGAGCTGAAGGCCGCGGCCGAGCGCGAAGGCATCGTTTTCGGACTGTCGAGCCACAGGCTGGAGAACGCCTGGTTCTATAACGGGGGAATGAAATTCCCGTCCGACGTGCAGGATACCTCCATATCCCTTTACGGCTTCCGGCTTCCGGGCGGACGGGAGGATTATAACGAGGCTGTGGCGCTCGACTGGTTAGCGCATGTGCACGAGCTGATCGACAAGTACCAACCCCAACTCTTCTGGTTTGACTGGACGGTGGATTCAGACGTGATCAGGCCTTACTTTAACAAGTTCCTCGCATACTATTACAACTCCGCGATCGACTGGGGGAAGCAAGTGGCGGTTAATACCAAGTCGGGATATCCTACCAATATACAAGTGGGCGACGTTGAGCGGGGAAAACTCGACAGCATGCGCAAATATCCCTGGCAAACCGACACCTCCGTTGGAAAACACTCGTGGTGCTATACCGAGGGAGAAGAAAATAAAACTCCCGAACAAATCGTTCACGACCTCGTCGACATTGTGAGCAAAAACGGCAACCTCCTGCTCAACATCGGCCCGAAAGCCGACGGGACCATAACCGGCGAACAAGCCAACGTACTGCTCAATATCGGACAATGGCTCAACATTAACGGCGAAGCAATCTACGGCTCCCGATGCTGGAAAAAACACGGCGAAGGCGACAAAGGCGGTACCGCCGGATCATTTACCGACAACGCCGCAACCGAATACTCCGCCCGCGACATACGCTTCACCTCAAAAGGAAACACGCTTTACGCCATCGTACTCAGCTGCAAAGAACCGCAAACCATCGTTCGCAGCCTTACGCCAGAAAACATCGGCTCCGCCAAAATACAATCGGTGCGGCTGCTGGGATCGGACGACAACATTGAATGGGAACTTACGCCCGACGGACTGAAAGTTAAATTCCCCGACAAAATGCCTTGCAGCTACGCCTGCTCCATACGCATCGACTTCGACAAACCCGCCGGCGAAAACCTCCCCTCCGAAATGATCGACATACCCTTTAAGCACGGATCATAATCATGGAATACAGAAACCTCGGGCAAACGGGCATGAAAGTATCCTCGCTCGGCTTCGGAGCCTCGTCGCTCGGCGGAGTTTTCCATCCGCTTAAAGAAGAAGAAGGGATACGGGCCGTAAACGCCGCCGTTGAAAGCGGAATCAACTTTATCGACGTATCGCCCTATTACGGCCACTACAAGGCCGAAACCCTGCTCGGCAAAGCCCTGCGCGACATTGACCGCAACAAGTATTACCTCTCAACCAAAGTAGGACGCTACGGAGTAAACGGGCAAAACACGTGGGACTACTCCGCCCGCCGCGCCCAGGAAAGCGTTTACGAAAGCATGGAGCGGCTCAACGTTGATTATGTCGACCTCGTAAGCGTTCACGACATCGAATTTGCCGACCTGAGGCAGGTTTGCTCCGAAACCCTCCCCGCCCTCGTCGAGCTCCGCAACCAGGGAATTATTGAGCACGTAGGGATTACCAACCTTACCCTCCGCCATTTCCGCTACGTTATTGACCACACGCCCGCCGGAACGGTCGAAACCATACTGTCGTTCTGCCATTACTGCCTTAACGACGACTCGCTTGCCGATTATCTCGACTATTTCGAGTCGAAAGGCATAGGAGTAATCAACGCCTCGCCGTTTTCGATGGGACTGCTAACCGAACGCGGCGCGCCCGCCTGGCATCCCGCCCCCGCGCCCCTGCGCCGCCTTTGCGCCGAAGCCGCCCAATGGTGCGCCAAGTCGGGCAAGCCGATCGAAGCCTTAGCCATTCAGTACGCCGTTGCAAACCCCCGGATTGCCGCCACGCTGTTCAGCACCACCCGCGCCGAAGCCGTGGCCTGCAACATCGCCCGCAGCGCCGAACCGCTCAACCAGGCCATGCTCGACGAAGTGCGGAGCATACTCGAACCGGCTTTTCGCGATACATGGCTAAACTCTTAGCGGCAAGATAAGCCCTTAAACAAATATTTTACAGGATGATAATACGAAACCTCCAATCTCGCGCCGGAAATTCCGTGGAGCTTTCCGAGGCCTGAGATTCCTTGCCGGAAATTCCGTGAAGCTTTCCGAGGCCTGAGATTCCTTGCCGGAAATTCCGTGAAGCTTTCCGAGGTCTAAGATTCCTTGCCGGAAATTCCGTGAAGCTTTCCGAGGTTCAAGATTCCTTCCCGGAAATTCCGGCGAGCTTTCCGAGGTTTAGCCTCGCCTTGCCGGGAACCCGGCGGAGGTTTGCAAAAGCGGTATTATCTCCATCATTATTATATTAATAAATAGATAAATATGAATGATCAAACCAATAACCCGGGGCCGCGCGAGAGCCTGCCTTCGCTGCTGATAATCGACGCTCATGCGCATCTTTGGCTGCAACAGTCGGCCGAGGTCGACGGCCAACTAATTTACGGGCTTGGCGGCGGGCGGGCTTTCTTTATGGGAGAAGTGAGGCAAATGCTGCCTCCGTATATGACCCGCGGCTGCAATACGGCCGAGGCGCTGCTTGCCAACATGGATTACGCCCAGGTGGCCGCCGCCGTTATCACCCAGGAGTATATCGACGGCTCGCAGAACGATTACCTGCGCGAAGTGCAGCGCCTTTACCCCGGCCGCTTCCTTTGCTGCGCGCTGGTCGACGCCCGCCGGCCCGGTTTTGCCGCCGAAGCCGAGCAGGCCGTCGGCGAAGGATTCCGCGCCTTTAAGCTGCCCGCCGGCCGCCTTATCATGAGCGACCGCCGGGTGCGCCTCACTTCGAACGAGATGATGAGCCTCTTTGCAACGCTCAGCCGCAATGGCCTCATACTGTCGGTCGACCTTGCCGACGGGGCCGGGCAAACGGCCGAGATGGAGGAGGTGATTGCAGAATATCCGTCGCTAAAGATTGCCGTGGGCCATTTCGGCATGGTAAACCGCCCCGGCTGGCAAGAGCAGATCAAGCTGGCGCGCCACTCCAATGTGATGATAGAGTCGGGAGGCATAACCTGGCTGTTCCACAATGAATTTTATCCTTACCACGGGGCCGTGAAGGCCATCCGCGAAGCGGCGTCGCTGGCGGGGATCGAGAAGCTCATGTGGGGCTCCGACTATCCGCGAACCATGGTTGCGATAACCTACCGCATGTCGTACGACTTTATCCTCCGCAGCGATATTCTTTCGGAGGATGAAAAAAGGCTGTTCCTGGGAGCTAACGCCCAGGCTTTTTACGGCTTCGGGCCCCTGCCCGAAATGCCTTATGTGAAGAGTATGCTCGAATAACCCTTACATTATATATATAATATGAAAGCGATTCAAATATCGCGACCCGGCGAGGTTGCCCTTATTAACGTTCCGGTTCCGGAGCCCGGGCCTGGCGAAGTATTGCTCCGCGTTGAGTACGCCGGCTTTTGCGGTTCCGACCTCAGTACCTATCTGGGAAAGAATTTGATGGCGAAGACGCCCGTAATACCCGGCCACGAGATAGGGGGCCGCATCGAGCGAGCCGGCGCCGGCGTTCCGGAGCATATCGCCCCGGGGCTTGCGTGCACGGTTAACCCGTATACGGCCTGCGGAGCTTGCCCTTCATGCCTTAAAGGCCGCCCGAACGCCTGCCGCGACAATCGCACCCTGGGCGTGCAGCGCAACGGGGCGATGAGCGAATATGCGGCCGTTCCGTGGGAGAAGCTTATAATCGACAACGAGGTGTCGCCCCTCCGCTTTGCGCTTGTAGAGCCGATGAGCGTTGGGTTTCACGCCGTGGCCCGCGCCGGCGTAACCGATAGCGACGCCGTGATGGTAATAGGCTGCGGGATGATAGGCATGGGGGCCATTGTTCGCGCCTCGCTCCGCGGAGCCTGCGTGATAGCCTTAGACGTTGACGACGCCAAGCTGGAGGTAGCCCGCAAGTTCGGAGCCTCTCACACTGTCAACGCCGCCGGCAACGTAGAGCGGAGCCTGATGGATATAACCTCCGGCTCGATGCCCGACGTAACGATTGAAGCCGCCGGCTCTCCGGCCGCTTACCGTTCGGCCTTAGTGTTTGCCGGCTTCAGCGGCCGCGTTGCCTGCATCGGCTACGCTCCTTCCGACGTATCGCTCCCCACCAAGCTTATCGTACAAAAAGAACTCGACGTTAGAGGATCGCGCAACGCGCTGCCCGATGATTTCCGCGCGGTTATTGCCTGCCTTAAGCGCAACGCTCTGCCTGTTGAAAGCCTTATCTCTTCGGTTTGCAAGCCGGAGGAGGCCGGGGATGCGCTAAAGAATTGGGCGGACAGGCCCGGCGAGGTGTTTCGGATTTTGACGGGGTTCGGTTGAGCCGGGAAGTTGAACGTAGTTGGCGGGAATGGTTTTCCGGGCGCCGAGGGTTCAAAGTACCCTGCGGAGCCGTTTTTTTCAGGCGTGGAATATCTGTTCGGCTTCCTTTGCTTTGTAATTTGCAATTTGTGCTTATATTTGCGCCGGGTAAGTCCTACACGGTTCGCTCCCTCGGAATCCCCCCAGGGCTTGACGGCAGCAAGGGTACGCAGGTTGTAGCAGCGCGATGTAGTAAGCTTACCCACTTTTTTGTTTAATACATTATGGAAGGAAAGAAAGATTTGCTACTTAAAAGCGCGATGTTTTACGGCTTGTTGCTGGGCGCTTTCTGGATCGTCAAATATATGTTTTTTATTATCGGAACATTTTATCCGATTCTTGATTCCGTTAGCGTTATTCTTGCGCCGCTCACGGTAGTATTGGCGTACCTTTTCACTAAGGTTTACAAGGTTATTCTGGGCGGGAGGATAGGTTTCGGGCAGGCGTGGAAGTTTGGCGTTCTGCTGTTTTTCTTTGCATCTCTGCTCGAATCGCTTCCGCAGTATGTTTTTTACCGCTATATAGCTACTCCCGAATATATGAGCGCCCTTGTAGAACAGGCTTCGGCGCTTGTAGACTCGATGAAGCTGGGCGCTCAAATGAAATCGGAGATTACTTCGCAGCTTGCCTCGATGACACCCATCCGGCTTACTTTCCAGGGCATTGCGACCAATGTGATTTACGGTATCCTTTTCTCCATCCCGATTGCGGCCATACTTTGCCGCACAATCATCCCTGCCGATTACTTAAAGTCATCCGACTAACCCTTTATATTATGGATATTTCAGTTATTATCCCCCTGTACAACGAGGCCGAATCATTGCCCGAACTTTACGAATGGATAGCGAGGGTAATGAACGCCAACAACTATTCTTACGAGATCATTTTCGTTGACGACGGCAGCTCCGATGCTTCGTGGACCATTATTGAATCGCTCCAGCGGGAATCGCCAAACATTAGGGCTATCAAGTTTCGCCGCAATTACGGCAAATCTCCCGCCCTCCATTGTGGATTCCAGCGCACAAAAGGCAACGTTGTGATAACAATGGACGCCGACTTGCAGGACAGCCCCGACGAGATCCCCGAACTTTACAGAATGATAATGGAGGATGGATACGACCTCGTTTCGGGATGGAAGAGGAAGCGTTACGATCCGCTATCTAAAACTATTCCTACTAAGCTTTTCAATGCCACTGCCCGGAAGTTCTCAGGCGTTCGTCTCCACGATTTCAATTGCGGTTTAAAGGCCTATAAGAACATTGTTGTTAAGAATATAGAAGTGTATAACGATATGCATCGCTACATTCCCTACTTGGCAAAGATTGCAGGATTCAATAAGATAGGCGAGAAGGTGGTGCAACATCAGGCACGTAAATACGGCGTAACTAAGTTCGGACTTAACCGGTTTGTGAACGGTTATCTCGATCTTATCACTCTTTGGTTTACTTCCCGCTTCGGCAAAAAGCCTATGCACATATTCGGTCTTTGGGGGAGTGCGATGTTCCTGGTCGGCTTTATTGCTTTGGTTTATGTGCTTACGATGAAGCTGGTTTCCATCATTTCGGGCGACTTGAGGCCGCTCGTTACCAATTCGCCGTATTTCTACATATCCCTTACGGCTATGATACTCGGCACCCAGCTATTCTTAGCCGGCTTCCTCGGAGAATTAATTTCGAGAAATTCGTCTAAGCGAAATCATTATCAAATAGAAAGTGAACTGTAATACATATATATTATGAATCTACTTGAACTTATCCGCAAACGCTGCTCTATCCGCCGTTATAATCCTCAGGCCGTAGAGCAGGAAAAGATTGACTATATACTCGAAGCCGGACGGTTATCGCCCTCCGCATGTAACAACCAGCCGTGGTACTTCATTGCGGCGCAATCCGACGGCGATCGGAGCAAAATCCTCGAAGCTTACCCGCGCGAATGGGCTAAGCCAGTCCCCCTCTTCATCCTGATTTGCGGCGATCATAGCCAATCTTGGAAGCGACCAGCCGACGGCAAAGATCATCTCGACATCGACGCCGGAATAGCTGCCGCACATATCTGCCTTGCAGCAACCGAGCTGGAGCTTGGCACCTGCATCATCTGCCACTTCGACGTCCCGCTTGTGAAACAGCGCTTCAACCTTCCGGAGGCCATCGAGCCTATTATCATTATTTCCGTAGGCTATCCCGACGATCCCGCACTGTTCCATACAACTCCAAAGCGTCGCAAGGACTTGAAGGAGATCCTGAGATGAACTTTATCGCTATCAATCCAAACACATAAAATATAATGCAGCGGATTATCATTGCCCTTCTATTCCTTATGACAGTCATGGGATGCAGGAGGGACAAAATGTATTTTGAGGAGGTAGGCTCCGTGTTTCATACCTTATATTCTATAAAATATGAGGCGGCCAAATCGCTCTCCGTGGAGATAGAAGCCGAGTTCGAAGCCTTTAATCTTTCGCTCAATCCTTTCAACCCCAATTCCATCATATCCAAGGTCAACAAGAATGAAGCTGTGGAGGCCGACGAGTGGTTTGTCAAAGTATTCAACAAAGCCCAGGAAATCTCAGCTCAAAGCGACGGAGCCTTCGACGCAACCGTTGCGCCTCTGATCAACCTCTGGGGATTCGGATTCAATAAGTACGACAGCGTTAGCGATGCAATGGTTGACAGTATCAAAAACTTTGTGGGATATGAAAAGATAAGGATTGAAGGGAGGAGCATCGTAAAGGACGATCCGCGCGTTATGATCAATTTCTCTGCCATTGCCAAAGGTTACGCATCAGATGTTATCGCCCGCCTGCTTGAACGAAACGGCGTTGAAAACTACATGATCGAAATCGGCGGCGAGGTGACGATGAAGGGAGTAAACAGCCGCGGCGTATGCTGGCGAATAGGCATCAACAAACCCTCCGACGATCCCGACGGCAATAACCGCGAGCTTGAGGACACTATACAGCCATGCCGTCCGTGCGGCGTTGCAACGTCGGGCGATTACCGGAACTTCTACGAAAAAGACGGCAAGCGTTACGCTCACACCATCAACCCCGCAACCGGCTATCCGGCAGCACAAAACCTGCTGAGCGCAACCGTTCTGGCCGACAATTGCATGACAGCCGACGGATGGGCCACCGCCTTCATGGTTCTCGGCGCCGAGAGAGCCGTCGAAACAGCGCGCACTATCTCCGGCATAGAATATTTCTTCATTTATACCGACGATCAGGGCAATTATCGCACCGTTTTCTCCGAAGGAATGCGGGCATATTTGTCTAAACATTAACGATGGAGGAGGTAATTGCCTGGTATGAATCCGTCGCAGCCGAGTGCGAAACCCGTGCCGGACGGCTGCATCGCAGGATTCATACCATAGGAACCGTCCGCCTCTTGCTGGTTGCGGCGGCCATTGCGGTTATATGGAAACTTTGGGGGAGCGATTGGTTGATTTTGCTGGGAGCCACGCTGGTTTTTGCCGTTCCGTTAGTCCTTCTTTTTATTTATCACGACAAGCTCGCCGTTGCGAAAGAGCGTGAGGAAATACGGATAAACCTTTGCCGCAACGAGCTTAAAGCCATCAATTACGACTTCAGCGCTTTCGACGGAGCTCCCGAACGCATAAACGCCGAGCATCCTTTCGCCGCCGATCTCGATATGTTCGGCGATTATTCCATTTTTCGATCAATGAACCGAACGGTAACTTTTATGGGCAAGAAGCAGCTTGCCCTGTGGCTCGAAAATCCTTTAAGACAAAAAGCTGAGATTCTGCAAAGACAGGAAGCCGTGCGGGAACTTTCGCAGGCGACAACATTGCGGCATGATTTTTTTGTCGAAGGATCTATGTCGCGCGGCAAGAGTGGCGATGTTGATCTGTTGAATCGGCTTGCAAATATGCCGAAAGTATTTTCGCTCCGTAGCTTCTGGACTTGGATTGCAAGGATTGTACCGTTTGCCTGGCTGATCCTGATTACCGGCTTGGGTTTCGGATACGTTTCGGCTTCCATTATCGGGCTTGCTTTCAGCATCTGCGCCCTTGCGGCCTACTGCCGGATAAAAGACCTTAACGCATTGCATAACACAGTGGGGCAGATGGAAACAATCCTCGGCTCTTATGCCGGACTGATGAAAATTGCAGAACAATCCGCGCTTGCCTCCCCTCTCGCTTGCCGGCTACGCGAACGGCTTACCGCCAACGGCATTACCGCTTCGCAAGCCATCCGCCGCCTTTCGTCGCATATAGCAGCGCTCGACCAGAGAGGAACTTTCACCGGCGTTCTCTTCAATCTCTTTACATTACGCGAAATCAGCGCGGCCATCGCCATTGAGAAATGGACGGTAGCCCACGGAGCATCCCTTGCCCGCTGGCTCGACGCCCTGGGAAGCTTCGACGCCTTGAGCTCGCTTGCAGGATTTGGCTTTAACCACCCCGATTACATTTATCCCGAAATAGCCGATACATATTTTAATATATCCGGAAAAGCCCTGGGGCACCCACTCATCAGGCGACAAGCATGCGTGACTAACGATATCAGCATCGACCGGTCGCCAATGTTCCTCATCATAACCGGCGCTAACATGGCCGGGAAAAGCACTTGGCTGCGCACCGTTGCCGTCAACTTCGTACTTGCCGCCACAGGAGCCCCCGTTTGCGCCGCGCAGCTCGCCGTTTATCCGGCAAGGCTCGTAACCGGCCTCCGCACTTCCGACTCTTTAGCCGGTAACGAATCTTACTTTTTTGCCGAGCTGAAACGACTGAAAACAATAATCGACGCCCTCCGCCAGGGCGAAAGGCTTTTCATCATCCTCGACGAGATCCTGAAAGGAACTAACTCCGTCGACAAGCAACGCGGATCGCTGGCCCTCGTACGGCAGCTCGTGGGCATGAACTCCTGCGGGATTATCGCCACTCACGACCTCGCCCTCGGATCGCTCGCAGGCGAATTTCCCAACGAGGTTGCGAACTACTGCTTTGAAGCCGAAATAACGGCCGGCCGCCTCGCTTTCGACTACCTGCTCCGACAAGGCGTTGCCTGCAACATGAATGCCAGCTTCCTTATGCAAAAAATGGGAATAACAATCTGAAAGATGGAAAGAACAACATCCGACGCCACCATCCGCATCCTCGTAGCCCTTAGCATCGCCCATTGCATGAACGACACTTTGCAATCGGTTGTAACCGCTCTCTATCCGATGCTGAAAAATGATTTGGCGCTTACGTTTGGCCAAATCGGAATTATAGCCCTCGTTTATCAAATGTCGGCCTCGGTTTTTCAGCCTGTTGTAGGATTTTGGTTCGACAAGCATCCTGTGCCCTGGTCGCTTCCGTTAGCAATATCGTTTACGCTGGCCGGACTTTTGTCGATGGCTTTTTCCACCACGTTGCCGGCCGTTATCGCCTCCGTGTTCCTGATCGGCTTAGGATCGTCGACGCTTCATCCCGAAGCGGCCCGGCTCACTTCGATAGCTTCGGGCAGCCGTAGAGGGCTGGGGCAATCGCTCTTCCAGGTTGGCGGCAACATAGGCGGATCGCTCGGCCCACTGCTGGTGGCCCTTCTTGTAGCTCCTTACGGACGCGAAAACCTTGCCGGCTTCGCGCTGATAGCCGCCGTGGGAGTAGTGTCGATGATACCCATAAGCCGCTGGTACAGGAAACGCCTCCGGCTGATGCGCGCCGGGCGAGCCTCGGCCGGAAGCGTTGCGGCGTTGCATCCCCTATCCCGGTCGCTTACTATTGTTTCGCTTGTAATCCTGCTCATCCTCGTATTCTCGAAATATGTATACGCGGCCAGCCTTGGAAGTTTCTACACTTTTTATTTGATGGAAAAGTTCGGCCTGACGATCAAAAATTCACAACTCCTCCTTTTCGTCTTCGGCCTCTCCACGGCAATCGGCACGCTGATAGGCGGCCCCATCGGCGACCGTATCGGCCGGAAGCGAGTAATATGGGGATCAATCCTCGGCGCTGCCCCCTTTGCTATCCTCATGCCGCATGCCAACCTGCTCTGGACCGTGATACTTACCTTTTGCACCGGCGCCGTGATATCCTCGGCCTTCCCCGCCATAATTGTTTACGCCCAGGAGCTTTTGCCCAACAAGCTCGGCCTGATATCAGGCCTTTTTTACGGATTCGCCTTCGGAATAGCCGGCATAGCTTCGGCTATTCTCGGCCGGCTGACCGACTCGTACGGTATCGAGGCCATATACAACGTATGCGCGTGGATGCCGCTTATCGGCATCGTTGCCTGGGGATTGCCCGATATCCGCAAAAAGAAGCGAGAGTAGGGAAAAAGCCGCCGCTTCTTAATCTTTTACCTGGAAATTATCACGCTACAATAAATAATGATGACAACGCATCCTATCGTCGCAAAACTGAAGCTTAACGGCTATGCCGACAAGCTTTTCCTCAACGTTCCTCCCCATGTGCAAGCTTTCGAGGGCATGGATTTCGACCTCTCGCCACAGAAAAGCTCTTACGATCTGATCTTCGCATTTATCTTCTCCATCAACGAGTTTATCTCCCTGCTTCGGCAGGTTATAGCCGGCAATCTCCTTAATAAAGATGGATACCTGTACGTAGCTTATCCTAAAAAAGGCAATAAAACATACGACTGCCACATCGGCCGCGACGACTTTTTCGGCCCTGCGGGCATGGACGCCGACGGATTCGTGATGAACAGCCGAATCAAATTCAACAAAATGGTAGCCTTCAACGAAACTTTTACCTGCATAGGCCTCAAGCATATCTCGGCCGTGGTTCCCAAAACCTCGGCGCCCAGCCAATGCGTTGCCGATTACGTTGACCGCATCCCCGACCTTTGCGCCTACTGGAGCGCCGCCAACCCCTCCATCCTCGCCATCTTCAACGCCCTTACTCCGGGCTACCGGCGCGACTGGGCCCGCTTTGTATACGGCGTTCGCTCCGGCGAAACCAGCCTCCGACGGCTTGAGGAGATGGCAAAAGCGCTGGGCGAGGGGTTCAAAAGCATTGATTTGTACAGAAGAAAGGCTAACCGGTAATCGCGCCCAACTATCCGGCGCATTTAACCCGGCAGATCCCTTTCAAAAGCTTTTGACAGGCAGGTTTCGGGTTGTTTGGGGTCGTCAAAAGCTTTTGACAACTAAAAAAGTAGTACTTTTCAACTTTCACAAGCTTGTGCAAGGCAGGTTTCGGGCTGTTTAGGGTCGTCAAAAGCTTGTGCAAGGCAGGTTTCGGGTTGTTTGGGGTCGTCAAAGGTTTGTGCAAGGTATGTTTCGGGCAAATCCCGGCTTGCAAAGGTCTTTGCAAGCTTCGGGGAGAGCGATTCGTGGGTTTCAAAGGTTTTTGCAAGCTTCGGGGGGAGGTTTTTCCCGGCGTTGAGCAGGGCGTTTAGCCTGCCTGTTGGGGTTGCGCTTGCCGTTCGGGAATAATTTGTATTTTCGTGCACTCAAAAAAAATATTTAAAAACAAATACGTTAAAGCGATGAAGCAACTTATATTGACATCTTTCGCGCTGGCGATGCTGGCTGTTGCGGCTCACGGCCAGAACCCGACGATATGCCGCCTTGGCTTTACATACGACATCAGCCGCTCTGCCAATTGGGGTAAAGGACTGCCGGTTGTAACCAAAGTGTATCCTTATTCGCCCGCCGAGCGAGCCGGAATAAAGGCTTTCGATATTGTGCAGGCTATCGAGGGAGTATCGACGGCCGAGATGACGCCGCCGGAGCTTGCCGCTATGATGAATCCGGTTGATAAAAACGAGGTTGCGCTGCGGCTTTGCAGCCTTGCCGACTCGGCCCGGACGATAACCGTAACCAAAGAATGTAAACGCGCGGATGCAATTTCGGAAGATCAGCTTGCCTTGGCATTTTCAATGTACAGCCCCGAAAATACAAGCGAACGTATATTTGTTTGTCCGTTCAAAACCGGTATAACCGGCGATACCGTTAGCCTTACTCGCTTCAAAACCTTTGCTTTTGCTCCCGTAGATCAAAATAACGAGAGGCTTGAAACTGCAATTAATGCCGCCATTGAAAAAGAGTTCAGGAAAAAAGGCCTGGCGTATCGCGCATATAATCCCGACATCATGATCGAAACTTATTATTCTTACGGCCGTAATCCTAACTATCGCAAGCTGAGCGTTACTTCGCCCGACCGCAGGCCGGTGTACCGGTACGATTTTTCTCTCAACCGTATGGAACGGTTCCCTTTCCTCGACCAGAGCGTTCCCGAATCGGAGGCCGAGTATCTCCTCCAGCTTGGTATTCGGATTATCGACAGGCTTGTCAAGCCGGGAAGAGTATTGTGGGAGGCCGAGGCTAACGAGCTGCTGGCTGCGCCGTTCCGTCTGGAAAGCTATGCGCAGAGCCATGTTCCGCTTATGTGTATGCAGTATCCGTATGTGAAATATACGCGCAACGTGCAGTTTCTTGTTTCCATGAAATCATTTAATTATACGGGGATTAACTACGATATCAACAGCCTCAACCGCGTTATGGACGTAGACCTTAACTCGCCCGCCCACGCCGCCGGCATCCGCATCCGCGACGTAATCGAGAAGGTTGACAATCAAAGTATGGAGCATACGGCGGAGGAATTTACGTCGGCTTACAAGCAGTTTATCGCAAACACCATGCCGCTTCGCGACGAGTCGACTGTTTTTACCGACGCCAATGGTTTCACTCAATGTATGCAGTGGGACAAGCTGAAGTATGGCCAGGTGCTCGACGCGATTCAAAACCCGTACAATCTTACAGCCTTTGCATACCTGTATAAGTTTGCTCCTTACATGAGCCCGTCGGGGAGCAACGTCGCCACGTTTGTCGTACGCCGGGGAAGATCGAGGAGCGAAGTAGCGATACGCCCGGCGATCCATACGGAAACAACGCTTGAAATAAAATAGATTTCCATTAGAAAGAATGATCTACCCCACGAACTTTGAACAAAAAACCGGGTTCGACAAAATACGCGCGCTCCTAAGCGAACGATGCCTAAGCCCGCTGGGGCAAGAGCGCGTAAGCATGATGAGCTTCACGGCCGACTTCGGCCTTGTTAGCCGGATGCTTGATGAAGCCGGCGAGTTTATCGAAATCCTGCAAAACGAGCGCGAGTTTCCCTCCTCGTGGTTCTTCGACCTCCGCTTGTCTCTAAAGCGCATACGGCCCGAAGGCTCATTTCTCGACGCTCAAGAACTGTTCGACCTTCGACGGTCGCTAAGCTCCATCCGCGACATTACGCAATACCTCAAACCTCCGGAAGGCGAACAACCTGCATGGCCGGCCCTCTCCGGCTTAGCAGCCGGCGTACAAACATTCCCGCAAATCATTGCCGCCGCCGACCGCATACTCGACAAGGCGGGACATATAAAAAACGATGCCTCGCCCGCGCTGGCGCGGATCAGGCGCGAAATAGTCGACACGTCTGCAAGCATCTCGAAAAGCCTGCAATCCATACTGCGCTCGGCGCAAAACGATGGAGTTGTCGACAAAGACGCCGCGCCCACCGTTCGCGACGGACGGTTAATGATTCCCGTAGCCCCGGCCCTCAAGCGAAAGATAAGAGGCATAGTGCACGACGAATCGGCCAGCGGCAAAACCGTTTTCATCGAGCCCGAAGCTGTTGTAGAAGCCAACAATCGCATCCGGGAACTCGAAGGAGAAGAGCGGAGGGAGATAATCAGAATCCTCATTGAGGTAACAAACGCCGTTCGCCTCATAGCTCCCGACATGCTCCTCTCCTACGAATTTCTGGCCGACATCGACTTTATCCGCGCCAAAGCTCTCTTTGCCGTGCAGATTAACGCCATACGACCGCAACTTGATAATTGCCGGCGCCTCGACTTCATTCGCGCCGTTCACCCGTTACTCTACCTGTCCCATCTTCCGCGCAATACCGAAGTAGTACCGCTCGACATAGAGCTTACCGCCGAGCAGCGCATACTCTTAATCTCCGGGCCGAACGCAGGCGGGAAATCGGTATGCCTCAAAACCGTCGGTCTTCTTCAATACATGCTTCAATGCGGTATGCCAATCCCCGTTGACGAACGCTCGCGCGCAGGCATATTTGCCGATATATTTATCGACATAGGCGACGAACAAAGCATTGAGAACGACCTCAGCACATACAGTTCCCATCTGCTCAACATGAAATTCTTCGACAAACATGCCGGCTCCGACTCCCTCATCCTGATCGACGAATTCGGCAGCGGCACCGAACCTCGCATCGGAGGAGCCATTGCCGAAGCCTTGCTGCAACGTTTCAACAGTAAAGAAAGCTTCGGAGTAATCACCACCCATTATCAAAACCTGAAGCAAATGGCCGCCGACACTCCCGGCATCATTAACGGCGCCATGCTGTACGACCGCCAATTGATGCGCCCCCTGTTCAAACTCGCCGCAGGGCATCCGGGCAGCTCGTTCGCCATAGAAATAGCGCGCAAAACCGGCCTCCCCGAAGAAGTAATTGCCGAAGCGTCCCGGCAAGTAGGGTCGGACTACGTTAACATGGACAAATACCTCCTCGACATCGTTCGCGACAAACGCTATTGGGAAACCAAGCGCGAAAACATCCGCCGCGAGGAAAAGAAACTCAACGAACTGATTGCCGCCAACGAACGCGACCACGAAGAAATAACCCGCCGCCGCAACGACATCATCGCCGCCGCCAAAAACGAAGCCTCCGCCATACTCGACCAGGCCAACGCCCGCATCGAACAAGTGATCCGCCAAATAAAGGAAGCCCAGGCAGGAAAAGAAGAAACAAAGGAAGCCCGCCAGTCGCTCGGCGAATTGAAATCGTCGCTATCCGCAAAAGTCAATCCTGCTCCTCAGCGCGCGCAGCCCAAAAGTAAGGAACCGATAAACGTTGGCGATCAAGTACGGATGCGCGGGCAGCAAACCTCCGGCGTAGTTCTTTCAATACGCAACAAGGAAGCCACCGTAGCCTTTGGAATGATAAAAAGCGTGCTCAAGCTCGGCAAACTCGAAAAAGCCCCCGCTCCAAAGCCGGCCGACAACCGCTCAGCCACCTTCCTAAGCTCCCGCACCTCCGACGATATCCACCAACGCAAACTACGCTTCAAGCCCGAACTCGACATCCGCGGCCTTCGCGCCGTTGAAGCTCTACAAGCCGTAGCCTACTTCATCGACGACGCTATACTTGCATCCATCTCTCCCGTTCGCATCCTCCACGGTACAGGCGCAGGAGCCCTCCGCAGCGCAGTGCGCGACTATCTTCACTCTGCCAACGGCGTAGGCGGCTTTCGTGATGAGCATGTGCAGCTCGGCGGAGCGGGAGTGACGGTAGTAGAGCTTTTGTGACTCTTGATGGCATATAACAAGTCTGTTGAAGCGTTTCCCTCCTCCGTCAATTGAAGCGCTATTACTAAAACCCGCCGTATAAAATTAATTACATGAAGATTCTTATTATTGAAGATGAATTTCCTTTGCTTAAAGCCATCGAGGAATTTTTGTCGGCTGAGAAATACGTAGTGGAAAAGGCAACCGATTATTATTCGGCGATAGAGAAAGTAATGATATACGATTACGATTGCATCTTGCTTGATATTTCTTTGCCGGGCGGCAGCGGTTTGCAAATATTATCTGAGATGAAGAAAGAAGGCAGGGCGGGAAACATTATCATTATCTCAGCCAAAAATTCTCTCGACGATAAAATATCAGGACTTAATTCCGGAGCGGACGATTATCTAACAAAACCATTCCATTTATCTGAGCTTCATGCAAGAATTAAAGCCGTTTTAAGACGGAAAGTACAGGACGGAAAACAAATTATAAAGCTCGGTAATTCGTCTGTTGATTTTGCGCGTCGGCAAGTTTTTATTGATCGAAACGGCGAACTTAAACTCAATCGTAAGGAATTTGATATGCTTGCCTTCTTCGCAATCAATAAAAACAGACTTATTGCAAAAGATGCCTTAGCCGAACATGTCTGGGGAGATAATATTGACATGGCAGACAATTTCGATTTCGTGTACTGGCAAGTAAAAAACTTACGACGGAAATTGAAAGAAAGCGGATCGGATATTCTGATTGAAAATGTGTATGGCATCGGTTATAAGCTTGTATTATGAAGCTTATTAATCATCTAATACTTAGAATAACATTGTGGTTCGCAATCGTTATGCTATTCTGGTCGGCCCTGTACTTCCTCTTTCAAATGAAAGAGATACACGACGGTAATGACGAGGGCCTTACCAACCTTAAGCAGGAGTTTATCGCCAAAGCTAACATAACGCCGGGCTTTATCGAAAACTTAGTTGAGAATACGCCGCTCAACTTTATAATTAAAGAAATAAACCGCAATGAAGCCGAGGCCATTACCGAACGCTTTACAACCGCTAAAATATATTTCGCCACCGAACTCGAAAAAGAAGAAGTTCGCATGCTGACAACCGCCTTCCTCTGCGAACAAAATAACAAGTATTACCGCCTGCAATGCTTCACCTCTACTGTTGAAAGCGACGACTTGATAAAGAACATGCTTTATCTTTTAGCAGGACTTTGGATCGTTCTTTCGCTAACGATTATCATTGTAAGTAAAATTGTTATTGCGAGAGCCAACAAGCCCTTTTATCAAACGCTAAAACAACTGAAGCAATTCCGTTTGGATAACAGTAAAATGATTCCCTTGCCCAAAACGCAGATTAAGGAATACGCACAACTTAATGAGGCGATAAGCGAATTATTATCCAGGAACATTGAAGTATTTACGGACCAGAAACAATTCATTGAAAACACCTCCCACGAGCTGCAAACGCCCCTTGCAACAGTCGTTGCCCGAATGGAAACCATGCTGGAAAAGCGCCAGCACAACAGAGAGCAGGCCGAAGAAATTGCCGGCATCCTGATCGTTTTAAATCGAATGAAACGAATAAACGCAAACCTGCTGCTGCTCTCAAAGATTAAAAACAAACAGTTTGCCGACTCCTCTCCCGTTAATCTTCGCCGCGTATTTGATTCGGCGATGAGCGAGCTCGAAGACATTGCATCCGGCAAGCAGATTGTGATTGAAACCGAAGGCAACGATTCGCCCATCGCTGTTATGAATGAGGATCTTGCCCGGATACTTTGCAGCAACTTAGCAAAAAATGCCATTGCGCACAACCAGCCGGGAGGGAAAATCATCATAAGCTACCGCCGGCGCTCTGTCAGCATTGCCAATAGCGGACGTAAAACGGCCCACAACCCTTTCGAGCGCTACCGGAGCGACAATAAATCGTCGGGGCTGGGGCTTTCTATTGCCGGGGCAATTGCAGATATGTATCAAATCGGGATCGAGTATCGTTACGAGGGGTTTATGCACATATTCACGCTCGCGCTGCAAGCCGCCAATTAAACGGGGCCAAGTCGTTTTCCAAAATCTTTCCCATATCGCTTCCTAAGTTTGCAGCATTATTAATTAAAAAAAGGAGGAATAGATGAAAACATTTCCAAGCTTAACGGCAGGCTGCTTTTTATTGGCTTACGTTGCAGCCGCGCAAAACCCGGTAATCACAACGCAATATTCAAACGAGGCGATTATCGAAATGATCGGTAAATATGAAAGCCTTAATTCGCGCGATGCGATCCCATCCGCGGAGCTCGCGGCAAAGTTCAAGGCCGATTTCCCCAAGGCGTACAAAATTGAATGGGAAGAAGCAGGCGGAATATTTGAAGTTGAGTTTGACCGCAAGTTCAAAGATTGTACCGCTTACTACGACGCCAAAGGCAATTTGCTCATGACCGTTGAAGAAATTTACCGCTCACAGTTACCAGCCGTCGTGAAAACCGCCGCCGAATCCAAATATCCGAAATACAGCTTTGAAGATATTGATAAAATACGCCGCGGCACAGAAACTTTCTACAAAATAGAAATGGAACGCCGCGATGTGGAAGTAAGACTTATCATCGGAGCCGGCGGCGCAATCTACGGAGAGAAATTCGATTACTGAAGCCAGCGGCCGAACGCGGGCGGCCCGCTTTTAAACGTATGCGCATAAAAAAACCTTCCGGAACTTAACCGCCCGGAAGGTTTTCCACTCTAATGTTGCCATTACATTGCTTAATATTCTTGAGCGAAAAACGGGACTCGAACCCGCGACCCTAACCTTGGCAAGGTTATGCTCTACCAACTGAGCTATTTTCGCGTTTGCGGGAGCAAAGGTAGGAAATTATTGGAAAAGCAACAATCCTGAATCCTAAAAAACATTAAGAGCCCCAAAGATGTTTGCCCTTATACTTACATTTGCCCCCGCATGAATAATTTTATAAATTCAAAATGAGAAATTTAAGTATAATAGCAATTGCTTTGACCCTGATGATGGCTTGCAGCAGTCCATCGCCCGAAGTTGTAACGCTCAATAAGCAAGACTTCATTACAAAAGTATTCGATTACGAGAAAAATTCCGATTGGGCATATGCCGGCAAAAAGCCTTGTGTGATTGACTTCTACGCCGACTGGTGCGCCCCTTGCAAGCGAGTTTCCCCCATCCTGAAAGAGCTTGCCGGCGTTTACAAAAACCAGCTGGTAATATATAAAGTAGATGTCGACGCTGAAAACGAACTCGCCGGACTGTTCGGCATCGAAGGCATCCCGGCCCTGCTGTTCGTACCCGTAAGCGGCGAGCCGCAAATGAAAGTAGGAGCCCTCAACCGAGAGCAACTTGTTGCGGAAATCGACAAGATACTGGGCCGGTAAACCTGCGGGCGCCACAAATAAAAAGAGCTAAAAGGATATGCCGGCGCTTATCGTACCCCTCGAGGGCGTCAAAAATCCGTTTGAACGTTCAAAAAACCTGAATGAGACCTCCGGCAAGCCGTTTGAACGTTCAAACAGGGTAAACCGGGCCTCCGGGAGGCATTTTGAACGTTCAAAACAGGTAAATCAGGCCTCCGGAAGGCATTTTGAACGTTCAAAACGGGTGAACCGGGCTTCCGGAAACCGTTTTGAAGGTTCAAACGACCTCAAAAATGTCATTTTTACTCGATTTGAACGTTCAAACGGCTTGCCGGAGGTCTCATTCAGGTTTTTTGAACGTTCAAACGGAGTGTCGGAGGTCCTGTTCGCCCGTTTTGAACGTTCAAACGGCTTTCGGTAAGCTCGGTTGGCATGGTTTGAACGTTCAAAACCTTTCCCGCAGGCAGGCTTGGGCCGGTTTCAGGGTTCAAACGGCTTGCCGGAGGTCTCGTTCAGGTTTTTTGAACGTTCAAACGGGATTGGGCGCCTGGCCGGAAATATTCAATTCGATGAAAAACATGGGCTCAGGGCTTGCATCGTTCCGGGCCTTTTTTAACTCCCCCCGTCAAGGCGGCCTCACAAGTTCTCGATGTTTTGCCGGCGGAAGCAGGCCGGGGTTTCGCCGGTAAAGCTTTTAAAATCTTTGATTAAATGGGCGTGGTCGTAGTAGCCGCATTCAACGGCTATTGTGAGGAGGTCTTTGCGGGGGTGGCGCTGCAAGTAATGAAGGGCCTGCTTGAAGCGGGTTAGCTGGGCGAATGTTTTGGGGCTGGCGCCTACGGCTAATTTGAACTTGCGCTCCAGGTGCCGCTGCGAGAGGCACACCCTGTCGGATAATTCGGATAGCGATATTATGCCCTTTGTGGAGCTGATGAGGCTCACGGCGTGTATTACGTGATTGTCGAAGCTGTAAAGGGCCGAGAGCTTGCCGAGGAAGAAGTTGTTCATGTAGTCAATAACCTCCTCAACGGACTTCTTTTCGGGCAACGCTTTGTGAATGTCGCCCAGCAGGGTTTCGGCCAGCGACATTTCAACGCTGTTGTTGGTAATACTGTCGAGAGGCATGCGGGTGAAGGCTGTAAGGCCGGCGGGCTTGAAGCGTATGCCGAACATTATGGCCGATTCCTGCCTCGAAATGTTCACAAAGGCCGTCATCAATCCTACAATCTCGCTGAGGAGATGTCCTGTGGCGGTGTCGAACGTAAATACGATGTTAACGCAACCGTCGGGGAGTATTTTAAAAGTTGGCTGGTTGTTGTTAAAACCTGATTCAATCCAATATGTCTCTATTATGTGAGAGAGTCTTATATCTGGGTAGTAGTCCTTGTGTAGCATGAGGCAAATATATATAAAAAACAGGTTGATTTCAAATTTCGGGGAATACTTTTGCAAGATGAAGCCCTTAATTATCTACCTAAAGGCTAAAATACAGGCTTATCCGGGCTCAAACGCCTCGCCGGCGGATTTTCAATTTCAACCAATCTCTTACCAATATGTAAAAAAACTCTTGTATAAGAAATAAAAGCGTATATCTTTGTATCGCTATTATTCTAAGACATAATTTTTAACACTAATCAGTAATCTCAATGAATCCAAAATCAATTTTCGTATTAATTGTTTTCTCCTGCTTAGCCCTAAGCGCATACTCGCAGGTAACCGTTGGATCTTCCGAACCGCCATCGTCGGGAACCTTAATGCAAATCAAACAAATCGACGGAGTGACTAACAAAGACCGCAACGCCTTCGGAGGCCTCGGCTTACCGAGGGTGTTCCTCTCCGACAGGAACAACCTCTTCCCCATGTTCCTCAGCAACCCCGACGTTGCAACCTCCGGCGCAACGCAGGCTTACAGCCTCAACAAAGCCGCGCTCGACAGCCAGCACGCCGGAATGATTGTGTACAATACCAACTCAACCGCCCCATTCTCCGAAGGAATATATGTATGGACCGGGCAACTCTGGACCACCATGGGAGGCGTATCCGGAGTTAACGGGCTTGCCAACCCCGGAGCCGGAACCGTTGGTCTCGGAGGAAGCCTTAACGCCAACACTACCATCACAACAGGCGGTTCCTACAAGCTCTCCTTCGTTAACGGAACCGACAGCGTAAGGATCGGGGCCGCAGGATCGTCGGCGTTGCTCTCCATATCCTCAACCAATAAGGGGATACTTATCCCGAGGGTAACGCTTACCGGCCGCACCGACCGCACAACCGTGCCCAACCCCGAAGTAGGACTGATTGTGTACAACACCGGCAAACACAGCGTCTACACTGTGTCGGGCATACTCTACTGGGACGGAGCGGAGTGGAAAATGATGGACAACTCAACGGCCGCGCAAGCCTCGCTTAGCTTCATTAACTGCGCCTCCGCAACCCTCACTCCCTCGCAGTACAAGCAAGGAGTGGCGTACACCGGCGTACTCCGCGTTACCTACGCCGACGGTAACGGCGGACGATACGGGCAGGGCCCCATGCACATCGACACAAACACCGGCCTCGTGTTCCGCCTCCAGGAAGGCAAGCTTGAAAACGGTAGCGGCGAACTCGTATTCAGCGTGATGGGAACACCGACAAAAAGCTCGCCCGTTGCCGCCGTCATGCCCGTTAATTCTACCATGATCCCCTTCTACGCCGGATCGTCCTGCCAGGTTAAAGTGGGCGACGTTGCCTCGGCTATCATCCATGTTAAAGCATCGGTAGGGCCGCTTGTTCAAACCAACGAGGGGGCCGCCGGATACCACCGGTCAATCACCACTCCCGACGGCAATTACTCCGTTCGCATTTTTCTACGCAACGGAGAACGTATAGAGAACGCCGACTTGCAGATTAGGAATAACCTCACCTCGCAAGACACTATAATGTGGTGCTCGGCCTTTGCATGGAGCGGCGCTAGCGACGGCGCCTCCAACAACTCCCTCGTACTTAGATCCGGAATATGGTCGGGTAACGACGGCGATAGCGGAGCCGGCACCGTTGAGCAAAGCTCCAGCAACAATGCCGCCTGGGGCAACGCCGACGTATATGCCGGCAACAACCCCGAACACCGCTCATACATGTGGACGTCGAAAAACATGGGAAGCCAAACCACCTACTCGCTCACCTTCATGATGGGAGCCAAAGTTCTCGGAGCAATTAGCGCTAACGTGGCCGACAACGCCAAAGCATATCTTAAAATAGAAGAGATATTGGCCGACAAGTAAGGCCTCCCACAGAAGAAATCCCTCCTGAAAAAAGGCCGCCCGGCACATCGCCGGGCGGCTTCTTTTATTTACAGCCGGCCTTATATCTTCTTCCCCTTCCAGATCCCCGTCTTGAAATAGAGGATGCAGAAAAGGAGGGTGAGGCCCCAGTAGAGTATCTCGGAGGTGAAGCAGATGTGAACGGGCATCCGCATCTCTATTCCTATTATATATACGTACACGCAGTAAAATACCATCACGGCAAGCTCGATCAGCAAGGCGTGGTTAGTGTTGCCCGTGCCCGACACCCCGTTGAAGCATACCGCGGCCGCCGAGCTCAGGATCATCACCGCGCATATTACGCGGATGGAGGGAATGGCGGCCTCGATCATGCCGGGATCTGATGTGTATATGCCCAGGATCGCCTGGGGGAATAATACGAATATCGCAGATATGACAAGGCTTACCGATAACGACATCAGGGCCGTCCGACGGATAATGCTCATCGCCATAACCGAGCGGCCGGCTCCGATGGCGTTGCTTACAAGGCTGCCGGTTACGGTGGATAAGGCGTTGATGGGGATGAAGAATACTATGTAGATGCTGCGCGTGATGTTGCCCACGGCAAGCTCCTTGCTGCCCAGCCTCTCTACTACAATGAAAAAGCAGAGGAAGGATAGCATGGTGATGAATTGCTGCATCATTGTGAATATCGAGATGCGAAGTATGCGGCCGAGCATCGGCAGGTTGAAGCTGCCCGGACGGTTCAGCCCGTACTTCTTTACGTCCATGGTAAACGCCGTGTAAACGATGAAGAAGATGGTGGAGCCGGCGTCGGCCGCTACCGAGGCTATCGCCGCGCCTTCTATACCCATGGCGGGCATCCCGGCGCGGCCGAATATCAGAGCCCAGTCGAGTACGATGTTTAACGAGGCCATGACGATGGCGTTGGCGGTCAGGATCTTCGTCCGGGCGATGGCTACGTAGAACGCGCGGAACATTACGTTGATAAACGAGAAGAAGAAGCCCATGCAGCGAATGTTGAGGAACCGCTGCGTTGCATCCCTTATCTCGTCGTTGCTTACCAGACCTTGCATCAGAACTCCGGAACCGGCGCGCAGGATTGTGAAAATAACCAGGGCCATGCCCAGCAGGAAAAAGCATCCCTGGAACATGATGGAGCCTATGCCGGCATACGATTGCTCGCCGTTGCGGCGGGCCATCAGGATCTGCGCTCCTACGCTGAAACCGAAGGCTACCGTGAAGGCGCATATATAGCACAGCCCGCCCATAACAGAGGCTCCGAGCTCAATGTTGCCTACGCGGCTCAGGAAGGCCGTGTCGGTTACGTTAATTATGTTTTGGGCCAGCAGGCTCAGGAGGATGGGATAGCTTAGGGAGAGGATCCGCGCAACGCCATAGTCAGACGGCGGGCTATCTTTCAACGGTAAGGCGGTTGGTGGTTGAATCGGGGAAGATTATGGCGGGGATGAACGTCTTGGCTTCCTCAAAGTCGACAAGGGCGTACGACATTATTATTATGATATCGCCCGGCTGAACCTTGCGGGCCGCCGCGCCGTTCAGGCATATCGTGCCCGAAGAGCGGGGGCCGCGGATTACGTAGGTCTCGAAACGCTCGCCGTTGTTGTTGTTTACTATCGAGACTTTTTCGTGGGCTACGAGGTTGGCGGCGTCCATAAGATCCTCGTCTATCGTTATGCTGCCTATGTAGTTAAGGTTGGCCTCGGTAACCCTTGCGCGATGTATTTTTGATTTCAGGACTTCGATTAACATGGCTCTTTAATAGTTATAGGTGATATTGTCGATTAGCCGGACCGATCCGCAAAAGGCCGCTATGCAGCCTACCGCCAGCGCAGCCTCCCTCCACGAGGTTATCGGGCGAAGCGTTTCGGGGTGAACTATGCTGAAGTACTCTGTCTTGATTAGCGGTTCTTTCGAGAGGCAGGCGCACACAAACGCGGCTACTTCATGAACGCTGCGGCTCGGAGCCAGGCTGCGGCTCTGCTCCAGAGTGCGGTAAATTACGGGAGCCGCCGACCGCTCGGCAGGCGAGAGGCGCATGTTGCGGCTGCTCATCGCAAGGCCGTCGGGCTCGCGCACTGTGGGGCAGGCTACAAGCTTGACCGGCAGAGAGAGGCGGCGAACAAGAGAGGCTATCACCGCTAACTGCTGGTAGTCTTTCAACCCGAAGTAGGCCCGGCACTCGCCCACGATGTCGAACAGGCGCGTTATTACCTGCGCCACGCCGTTAAAATGACCCGGGCGGCATGCGCCTTCCATCACTTCGGCAAGGCTGCCGAGGTTGAATACGCGGGCGTCGGGAGTGGGATAGATCTCGGCTACGGCCGGGATGAAGGCTATCGCGCAGCCCGATTCCTCCAATAGCTCGCAGTCGGCCTTGGCGTTGCGCGGGTAGAGGTCGAAGTCCGAAGGGTCGTTAAACTGGTTCGGGTTAACGAATATGCTCGCCACGCATGCGTCGTTCGCCTCCGCGCATTTGCTTACAAGGCTGATATGGCCGCGGTGAAGGGCCCCCATCGTGGGTACGAAGCCTATCGTTTTGCCGGACGCCCTCAGGGCGTCGAGCTCGCGCTTCAAGCTGCTTGTCGTATGTATTATCTTCATGTATTATTTGGAATTTGAGGTGCAAATCTAATAATAAGAAATTGATAGCGAAGCAGACGCCCTGTTCCGGCCCCCAGGCGCGGCGGTAAGTTTCCAACTAAAGATGTATCTTGCGTAAAAACTATTAAGAATGAAGTCATACTTTACAACCGTAGCGCTAATCGCAGCCCTCGCCGCCACGGCGCAAAACGCATCCGTGCAAACCATTTCCGTGCAAACCATCCCAACGCTGGGACAACTGCCGGTTAACGCCATACACCGCATCTTCCAGGACAGCGAAGGATATATATGGTACGGCACCGTTAACGGACTTTGCCGCGACGACGGATACCGCATACACGTGTTCCGCTCGGATATCAATACGCCCGGACTGCTCGACAATAACCTGATAGAATGTATTACCGAAGACTGCTGCGGCAAAATATGGTTCGGTACGGACAAGGGAGCCTACATCCTCGACAAGAAAGACTACTCCATACGCCCCCTCGACCCCGAACGCCTTAAAGGACGGTTCATATACCGCGCCGACCCCGACCCCGACGGATACGTATGGATAAGCATATCCGGGCGGCTGCTCAAATACTCCGCGTCGGGCGAGCTCGCCGGGGAGTACCACTTGCGCAACGACGGCGGCGACGCATTCGCAGGAGGCTTTTGCCGGACCGACAGCGGCGAAATTTACATCACACTGTCGAGCGGACCGATTTGCCGCCTCGATACCGCAACCGACGCGTTCGTGCCCTTCCCCGCCCAGGGCCTCAAAAGGCTTAACCCGAACAACCTCTACAAGGACGAAAAGCGCCGCTGCTTCTGGGTACCGATGTGGCGCGACGGAATAGCGCGGTTCGACCCGCAGGCGGGCCCCGACTCCATGTACGTTTACCAGCCGATGCCCCTTAACGCCAAGGGCGAAGAAAACGGCATCATACTCTACCTCGCACAGGACAACGACCTGGGATACCTGTGGTGCACCACCGGCGATAACCTTACGGCCTTTGAGCCCGACGCTTCCGGAACCCTGCGGCAGGTCGACGTCTCCGCCCTCCTCCCTCCCGCAAACCGCATGCTCAACGATATAATAAAAGACCGGTACGGCAACCTCTGGGTGGCCGCCTTCGACCAGCCAAGCTTTATCATCCGATTCATAAAGGATATACCGCTCAACTACCCGCTGCCCGCCATACGCAGGCGGGTTAACGGCAACCCCGCCGTAATGTCGCTCGTCGACGGCGGCGACGGCATATTCTGGATATCGCAGGAGCGCACCGGGGTGTTCCTCTACGACATTAACTCCAACCGACAGGCATGCTACCTCGACTTCCCGGCCACCGCGCAGCTCCCCCTCCACACCGTAAAGCAAATGTGCCCCGCGAGCGCCGTACCCGGCGGAGCATGGATATCGCCCGAAAACTCGCGCCAGGTATACCTCATGGCCCGACGGGGAATGGCCATGGAACCCGTCGACGCCGTTAGCCTCGACGCCGGGCCGGGCGCCGGAACAGTGCAGTACATCTTTGAAGACCCCAGTCTTAACCTCTGGATAGGAACCTCTAACGGACTGTACAGCTATAACCCCGAAACGAAAACCGTAAAGGCCGTAACCGGCAGCCTCGGCTTTGTAAGCGGGATAACCTGCTCGCCCTCGGGCGCCATATGGGCCTGCTCGGCCGGCAGCGGGATACATAAAATATCGGCCGGCGGACAGGTAGAAGCCTCGTACCCGTTCCCGCACGCATTCTCGTCGATCACCGTAACCTCCAACGGCGACCTCTGGCTCGGAAGCGAAGAGGGAGGAGTATACGCCTTTTACCCCCGCGAAGCACGCCTCGAAAACTTCAGCCGGGCATGCGACATGAACGGCGACCAGGTTAACCGCGTAGTGGCCGACGTGTTTAACCACATATGGATATCCACCAACCAAAAACTCGTGGAATTTAACCCCCGCAACAAATCGTTTTACAACTACCTTGCCTCCGACGAAACAATGCTCCTCCACCGCCTCATACCCACCTCGGCAACCGTTGGGCGCGACAGCCGGATTTACTTCGGGGGAATACCCGGCATGATGTCGGTAGCCCCGTCGAACCGCCTCGAAAGCGAAGCCCGCGAAGCCCGCGCCACAGTAACCAACGTGAAAGTAGCCGGACGGTCGCTCATCTTCGGAGGATGCAAGCCCCATAACTCCCTCTCGGCGATAAGGCTCTCGCCCGGCGACAGCCATATCGAAATAGAATTTTCATCGCTCAACCACTGCGCCGCAGGCAAGATACGCTACGCCTACAAGCTCGGCGGCGTTGACGCCGGATGGAACTACCCGCCCGCCGGGCAGAACACGGCCCACTACAACCGCCTCCCCCAGGGCTCCTACCCGTTCGAGGTAAAGGCCACCGACGAAAACGGCCTGTGGAGCCCCCAGGTATCCACCCTCATGATACGCCGCCTGCCCGCCTTTTACGAAACATGGCAGGCCTGCGTGATATACGCCCTGACGGCCGCCGCGATCGCTGCCCTCTGCATACTGCTATACATACGCCGCCGCGAGCGCCGCAACCGCGAGCTGTGGAGCGACAGCGAAGAGATGGTAAAAATGCGCCGCTACCTCAAAGCCGAGCTCTCGCCCGCCGACCTTGAGTTTGCCCAGCTCGACAGGCTGCTGCTCGAAAAGGCAACCCGCACCGTAGAAGCCGGAATGGCCGAACCGGAGTTCGACGTAACCCGGATGGCCCGCTCGATGAACATGTCGGCCTCCACCCTCTCGCGCAAGCTCAAAGCCATAACCGGCCTCACGCCGCTCAACTTTATCCGCAACATAAAAATGCAGCACGCCTGCCGACTGCTGCGCGAAACCGACCTCAACATAAGCGAGGTATCACTAACCCTGGGCTACTTTAACCGCAAGAACTTCTCGGCATCGTTCAAAGAAGAATTTGGCGTAACGCCAAGCGAATACAAGAAAAGGGAAGCCGAAAAGAGGAAAGACGCAGGCGGGGAGGCGGAATAACAACCGTTCGGGACTAAAAACGCTTGATTATTTTCCCGCAGGTCATCTTGCCTTTAAAAACTCAATTGAGGAAAACCCCAATTAAAGCTTTTGGAGGAATAATCAAATGAGTTTTTGCCCGATAGCGCTGTTTTCTCAACATTATCAATCGAGAAAACGGCCATTTGCGTTAGATTGGTAAAGTGTTCGCTTGAGAAAACCCCCATTTGCCCCGTTTTATCAACAAACTCAATTGAGGAAAAGGCCGCTTTGTTTGATTGTTCAAATACTCAATTGAGAAAAGCTCCATTTGATTTCATTTGGGACTTTGCTCAATTGAGTAAGAAGCCATTTGAAATTGGCGAAAAAAACACTTGATTTTTTTGAAATCAAATACAATTGAATATATTTGCGCTCGTACAAGTATAAACAACTCTTAACAGCCGTCGACAATGAACCTCATAGAAAAAAAAGCCAGCAGATTTTTCAAGAGCCTCCACAACAGCGAGCACGAAGAATTTGGAACCAGCGTAATAACTTACGTTAAGCCCGACATTACCTCCAACCCACTCCTTACAGCCCCCTGGAACGTATACGAAGCCGCCGTACATCACGAGCAGCTTCTTTTTTTGGTATCGCGCGAATCGCCGCTAACCATCGAGATAACCGAATTAACCCAATGGCGCGTAAAAGTGTTTCACGACCTGTACCGCCAGCTCGGCCTCTTTTCCGACTTTCCCGACCAGGCCGTAAGCGCCGCCGCCAAAAGCCTGGCCTTCGTGGCCAAGCCCTACGCCAAGGCCGACAAAGACACCCTTTACGGCGCCACCAGCCTGATACGCAACCTGCTCGACGACTTTAGCGAAGCCGCCAACGCGCCCGCCGTAGCCCTCGCGCCGGGCCTTACGGCCATAGTAACAGAGCTCGAACGGGTTAACAACCGCATACACACCCTGCTCGTACAGCGCGACCAGGCCATGGCCCAGCTCGAACTCCTCGGCAAGCGAGTAGACGTCCGCGCCGACGTTGACCAGGCCCTTGTGAACGTGATCGACGCCATAAACTCCGCCTACAACGTTAACGAGCTCGGCGCAAAAGACCCCGCCGTATCCACCCCCCTCCGCAACGCCGCCACAACCCTCCACGGATTCATATCCCACCTGGAAAACATCCTTGCCCGCCGCGGACACAAGCATGCCAACCCCTCCAAACCGCAAAACCCCGACAACACCCTCCCCCCGGCCCCCCGTTCAAAAACCCAGCCCCCCGGAGCAAACCCGCCCACCCTCAACCCCGCCCACCATAACCCGCCCCCCGTGGGAGTACGCAAAGACCCGCCCCCCGACACCCCCGCCCGCCGACTCTTCCGCACGTTGACCTGTCCGCCGTTTTAGTTGCCTGCATGTTGAGAAGTCGGCAGGTAGAGAGGTCGGCATGTTGAGAGGTCGGCATGTTGAGAGGTCGGCATGTTGAG
>JAITGL010000015.1 GCA_031280645.1 Tannerellaceae bacterium
TAATATTCTCCAAATATCGTTATGCAACTTTTTATTGTCGCCCGCGGTATATATCAAGGTTACCGGATACCTTTATACAGGTTATCGCATACTGTAACCATATTCGCCTGCTACCGGTGCAAATCCTCCTGCTACCAATGCGTATCCCTCTGCTACCAATGCAAATCGCTCTGCTACCTGCGTTGGTAGCAGGGGGATTTACGTTGGTAGCAGGTGAATGCGTAATGGTAGCAGGAGGATTTGCACTGGTAGCAGAGGGATATGCTCTGGTAGCAGGAGGATTAGCATCGGTAGCCGGCGAATATGGTTACAGTATGCGATAACCTATGGTTTGTCGACGGGATATGCTTTGCATTGCGCTGTTGTACCATATAAAAATATGCGATACATTTGCCTGCATACTGCGAGATACTTAGTTGTTATTATTAAATTGATTATAATGGATGTTGAAATAAAATGATGAAAACACAACGCGCACAACTGTTATTCCTCCTCCTTATCCTGTATTTCCCTGCCATATTGTCGCAAAATAACTTTGAATTAAGGGGCATTGTTACCGACGATAATAATAATCCTTTGCCCAACGTTAACGTATTCCTTATTCAATCGAAGAGGGGTACGGTAACAAACTCTGAAGGGCGGTTTGTAATAACATCAAATATGCAAGACATGCTGTCGGTTTCGTGCGTGGGATATGAAACTTTTTCAACTAAGGTTAACGCATCAACCGGGAGCCTTGCAATAGCGCTTAAAACATCGGTTAATAATCTTGGCGAAGTGGTTGTAACAGCTTTGTCGGCCGATGATATATTGAGGGTTGCAGTTAGTAAGATTGCCGATAATTACCGTCAAAGTCCTTTCATAAGTAATATAATGTACAGGGGCGAAGTATCCGGGAAAGACACGTTACTTTACATGGAGGAAACGGCATTTAATGTTGTGAAATCGTACCGGCGCGGATTCACCGATAAATACTTCATGATCAAAAACAGAAACTTTCAATTCGCCGGTAAATCTATTACTTTAAGACGAATAGGGCGGTTCGATTTTGTGAATGAAGCTTCGCAAATATTCGATAATTCTTTTTACAGGAAGTATAAAATATCGCGTTTGCCTGGAACAAGCTTCGATAATCGCAGCTTATATGTACTGTATGCCGAATCGAACAGTGCAAATGATACGTCGAATATGACAGTTTATATAGATACTGAAGATATGGCATTCGTTCGCATTGAAAGTTATGCGAATAGTGGAGATCAAATTATCGCTCAATATAAGAAGATGGACGGGAAATATTATTTGGTTAACGGACAATCCGTACATATTAATCGTAATATTAGAGGCGTATTTCCGGCCAAATCTACTATGATAACGACAGGTATCAGTCATGATTTGCCGCCGGATAATAAGGATATCGAGGGAATACCTGTAAGCCGGGAAGACATATTGAAAGACTATGCAACCAATGAACTTGATACCTTGTTTTGGAATGAGCATAACGCTTTATTACCCGACTTTGCTGTTCAATCGGCAATGCAAAAGTATCGCAATAAGCAGGCTGATATCGCGCTTGAAAAGCCTGACTTTATCAAGGATAAAGCGCTTATGCGGCGGCTGTACAGGCCGAATATTTCGCTGATGATATCGTCTGATATGGATAAGGATTTATATTCATTGAATTATAACGGTATTGCCTTCAACAGGTTTATTAATTATTCATTCGGCAGGCCCATACTGTCGTCGTCTATTATAAGCCTGGCATATTATATGCTGGCAATACCTTTTGAGGAAGTATTATCGGAACATCAATTACTTAATATATCAGGCTTGAATCATAAGGTTAATCCCACTCCTTTTAATGTGCATTTAGACGCTTACGTATATGGTATTAACGAATCCGTATTGAATGATTTCAAGGCGAACAACCAATATAACTTCATGCGATTGCATACAATACGTAACGATAGCAGGTACGTTAAGGGGTTAATGATTGAGGAGGATTTGGCTAAGATTGATTTATCCAATAAGAATAATTTGATGGATTATATCAGATATTATGCTATGGAATTAGCCATTAGCAGGCTTGGCAATATATATAACCCGTTTGCAAAAGGAGCCGGCGCTTATTCGTCGGATAACCGTCGGTTAATCACGGATTATAGCCGCAGTTGGGTTAAATATTTATTTGAACCCGACGCCGATTATCGCAATCATATCCTTGGAACAGATCTTAGCGCCGGGGAAGAATTGTTTGTTAAACGTTCGGCATGGTTTAGTTTGCTGAACATTATATCGCCTCAAATGACAGGGTTGAAAAAGTTTGCGATTAACGGTAATAATAGCTTCACATTTAGCGTTAATTATCTGCGGATACCTTTCGGTGAAATGTTCGGGCAAAACGTTTGGTTAACGACGAACGGCCGCCGTCTGCACGGCATCTTTATAAAGCAATACAGGAACCATGAAACAACGTCGATTGGTCTTGGATATAAGCTGTACGATATGCCGTTATCGAAGAATATATTGCTTACGTCGACCGTTGATTATTGGCGTCAGCCCTCCCATCTTTCCTTTTACGACGCCCAACTGCGCCATGGCTTTCACGCTGGGCAGATGTTGGAATTGCAATTGCTATATAACAGGTATATACAGGCCAATTCGCTCTCTATCCTTGCGGGATACGACTATAAAACGGCGGGATATACGCCTGAAAGTTACTTTTCCGGCCGCCGTTTTGACTTGAAGCTTGCGTTGAAATGGCGTTTTTAACCGGTCAATATAAACAAATGCGAGTTTGCCCGGGCGATGTATTTTAAAGACCGTTATTAAGATAACGGTCCGCTCGCGGGCAAACTCGCAATAACCTGAATGATGTATTTAAATAAGCGCTTAATTGTTGAAAATAACCTGCCCGTTTACAGCGTCGACCGTTACCGTTTGGCTCTTGTCTATCGTTCCGGCCAGCAGTTCTTTTGACAGTTCGTTTAAAACATATTTGCGGATAACGCGCTTAACCGGGCGCGCTCCAAACTGCTGGTCGAAGCCTTTTGAGGAGATGAAGGCAATTGCGGCGTCGGTGAAGCGCAGGTTGATTCCTTCGGGTTCGATCATGCGCGATATTGCGTTGAGCTGTATCGCTGCAATGCTGCGTATCTCGTCTTCGCTTAGGGGGTTGAACACGATAACCTCGTCGATTCGGTTGAGGAACTCCGGTCGCAGGGTTTTCTTTAGCAGATCGAGGGCTTCCGCTCGGGTTTGTTCGGCTACCTCTTCGCGGTTTTGCGGGTTGATATGCTCAAAGTTTTCGCGTATTAATTGCGATCCGAGGTTGCTGGTCATGATAATTATCGTGTTCTTGAAGTTGGCGGCGCGCCCTTTGTTGTCGGTTAGCCGTCCGTCGTCGAGTACTTGCAGGAGAATGTTGAATACGTCGGGGTGCGCTTTCTCTATTTCGTCGAAAAGAACTACGGAGTACGGCTTGCGACGTATGGCTTCGGTGAGTTGTCCTCCCTCTTCGTATCCAACATATCCGGGAGGCGCTCCGATGAGTCGTGAGGCGCTGAACTTCTCCTGATATTCGCTCATGTCGATACATGTCATCATATTTTCATCGTCGAACAGGTATTCGGCCAAAGCCTTGGCAAGTTCGGTTTTACCAACGCCTGTCGGCCCGAGGAATATGAACGAACCGATGGGGCGCTTGGGGTCTTGCATGCCGGCTCTGCTGCGCCTGACGGCGTCGGCCACGGCTGCGATGGCTTCATGCTGGCCTACTATGCGCCGGTGGAGCTCGCTTTCGAGCGACAGAAGCTTGTCGCGCTCGCTCTGCATCATCTTTCCAACGGGGATGCCGGTCCATCGCGACACGATGTCGGCGATATCGTCGGCTCCTACTTCTTCTTTTATCATTGCGGAGGCGCCTTGCATTTGATGCAGTTGGGTTTGTACTTCTTCGTTTTCGGTTTCTTTTGCTTTTATTCGTCCGTATCTTATCTCGGCAACCTTGCCGTAGTCGCCTTCGCGTTCGGCTCGTTCGGCTTCAAACTTGAGGTTTTCGATGTCGACTTTATTTTGCTGGATGCGATTAGCGAGCGTTTTTTCGCTTTCCCATTGCGCCTTTTGTTGTTTCTCCACGTCTTTTAGCTCGGCGATCTCCCGGTGTAGCGATTCGAGTTTGCCTGGATCGTTTTCCCACTTGATAGCTTCGCGCTCGATTTCGAGCTGGGTAATGCGCCGGCTTATTTCGTCGAGCGATTCGGGTACCGAGTCGGCTTGTATTCGGAGGCGTGCGGCGGCTTCATCCATCAGGTCTATTGCTTTATCGGGCAGGAAGCGGTCGGTTATATAGCGCGAGGATAGCTTTACTGCGGCGATTATGGCGTCGTCTTTGATGCGTACTTTGTGGTGATTCTCATACCTTTCTTTCAGTCCTCTCAGTATTGAGATGCTGTCGGGCTCGTCGGGTTCGTCGGCCATAACTATTTGGAATCGGCGTTCGAGGGCTTTGTCTTGCTCGAAGTACTTTTGATATTCGTCGAGGGTGGTAGCTCCGATTGCTCGAAGTTCGCCTCTGGCGAGGGCGGGCTTCAGGATGTTGGCGGCGTCCATGGCTCCTTCGCTCTTGCCTGCTCCCACAAGCGTGTGAATCTCGTCGATAAACAGGATGATCTCGCCTTCCGATTTGATTACTTCGTTTACTACGGCCTTTAGTCTTTCTTCAAACTCGCCTTTATATTTCGCCCCGGCGATCAGCGCTCCCATATCAAGCGAGAATATTTGCTTGGATTTGAGATTTTCCGGAACGTCTCCTCTCACAATACGGTGGGCAAGGCCCTCGGCTATGGCGGTTTTACCTACGCCCGGCTCTCCTATCAGTATCGGATTGTTTTTTGTGCGCCGGCTAAGTATCTGAAGTATGCGCCGGATCTCGTCGTCGCGTCCGATAACAGGGTCGAGTTTGCCGTTGCGCGCGCGTTCATTCAGGTTGATTGCGTATTTGCCAAGCGAATCGTATGTGTCTTCGGCGGAGCGATCGGTTACTTTTGATCCTTTGCGCAGCTCGTCGATGGCTAAGCGTAGTTCTTTTTCATTCACGCCTGCTTCTTTCAGTATTTGTGATGCGGCTCCCGCTTCCGTTAACAGGGCTAAGAGGATGTGTTCGAGCGAAACATATCTGTCGCCCGCTTGGGTGGAATAGGTTGCTGCTTTTTGAATAGCGGCGTTGGCATCGGCAGCCAAATAAGGTTCTCCGCCCGATACTTTGGGGGACGAGGCAAGCCGGGCGTCGATAGCTCGATTGAGTTGGGCGGCGTTTATCCCCAGCTTTTGTAATAGAAAAGCGGCGAGGCTCTCGCCCGTTGCTATTACTGCTTTCAGCAAATGCGTCGTTTCGACAGCTTGCCGGTTTTGTTCGGCCGCCAATTGAACGGCCTGCTGAATCGCTTCTTGCGACTTGATTGTAAATTGATTCGGATTCATAATAAAGTCTCTTTCTATTAATTACTATTCTCCGAACATGCTGCAAACAAAATGCCGAATCGAATAACCGACATTATGTCAGCCAATTTTATCTCCTGTAATCTCATCCCGCTCCACCTGCGGCGAGGGCAAAAAAATAAGGGAACGGATTCTGTGATCCATTCCCTCATTCGGTATCATACGCTCGTGTATCTTAGCGTCGGGGGGATGCCTCTTTGACAACCATCTGGCGACCTTCGTACTCTGCGCCGTTCAACTCGCTGATCGCGCTCATCGCTTCCCTGTCGTTCGGCATGTCGGCAAATGCAAAACCCTTCGACCTGTTGGTATCTCGATCAATGACTAACTTTACTGAGCTAACAGTTCCGTATTCTTCGAAAATCTGCTTCAACTCTTGCTCTCTAACGCGGTAATTTAAATTACCAATGTAAATGTTCATACAAAAAATAATAGATAAATAAATTCTAAAAATATAATATGCCGCAAAGGAAAGGAGAATAAATATATTTTACGCTATAAATTCCACTTTTTTTTTCGGCTGTTGAAAAAAAAATCGCACAATCCTGATTCTAACCGGCCTAAACGCCATCTTCCGCTACTCTTTTTTTCTTCTTCTCAATACGAAACACTACTTCAGCTCCACTAAACCCGGCTCGCATACGGTCAGTTTTTCCGCCCCCGACTCCGTGATAAGATAGCTGTCCTCGATGCCCAGCGCTCCCGTTCCGGGCAAAACGAACTTAGGCTCCAGCGCAATCACGCAGCCGGGACGCAGTTCTTCTTTCGACCGTGGGGAAATAACCGGCAGCTCGTTTATGTGCAACCCTATGCCGTGGCCGATAAAGGCTGCCTGCTGCGAAGTTCCCATAAAGTAGTCGGCGAAGCCGGCCTTCCCGGCAATCTCGGCGGCTATGCGGTACAGATCGGCGCAGGCTGTTCCGGGCTTAAGGACGAGCTCGATTTCGTGCATTATGTCGAGCGAGGTTTGGTGCATGGCAACAGCCTTAGGCTGGAGCTTCCCAACGGCGAAAGTGCGGGTCATGTCGGTCATGTACGCCGTGTAGTTACCGGCCATGTCGATCATTATCGAGATGCCCTCGTCGAGGCGAACGCCGCCGGCTCCTATCGGGATGGATGGCGACGAGCCCGAGCCGCCGAGCGCAAAGTCGAACGGCGAGGGTGTTGCGGCATTGTCGCCGGCCAGGATGCTGCCCATGAAGATGTCCATGTCGCCGAAGGCGCGGAAAATTCCAAGGGAACCGTTGCGGCGCATCCGCAGTTCAATTTCGTACTGAAGCTCAAGGTCGGTCATCCCGGGGCGGAAACATTCGGGTATGGAGGCGTAAGTCCGGGCGTGCCGGGCGGCCGAAATACGGAATTGCTCGATCTCCCACGGCGTTTTTATAGTGCGCGACGCTCTCACAACGGCCGAGGCATTGCCTGTCGAAGCCGGAGCAATAGCTTCGGAGAGGCGCAGAAAGTCGCTATAACTGATCTCGTCGGCCTCAAGCAGAAGTTTGTCGGGGCGACGCAGGCCAAAGGATGCCAAATGATCAACAATTTGCTCCGGCTTCCTGACATATCGCACGCGATTCCCCTCAATCCCGATCGGACGACGAACAAAAAACACCGGATCGGCATTGACCGGAAGGTACAGCCAGCCATTGTACATCCGTCCCGTCATATAATATAGATTAACGCTCGTTGAGAGGAGGCAGGCGTCGGCATTGTTGCGCTCCATTGCCTGCCGGATGCGGCTCCACTTTATGCGGCAATCGTCCGCAGCTTCTTGCAAGATTATGTTTTGCATGTTGTTTGATATAATTTAAAATATAAGACGCCGCAAAGATAAGTCGCAACAAGGCCGCCGGAAAGTCTTCCTTATATTATTAAATATCCCGAACCCGCAGCGGATTGTACGACGCCCCATGATCGAAGGCGTCAACCCCTTCGGCTTTCTTCAAATATTTCACAATAAAGATGGTTATCGGAAGAGCGGCCACCTCGTACAACGATTTCAGAACAGCCTGAGCAGCAATCATGGCAAGCAGGCTTCCCGGAGGCACGATCCCGCCGAAGGCTATCGGAAAAAATATTATCGAATCAATACTCTCGCCGGCCAAGGTCGACACAATCGCCCGGAGCGAGAACCGACGGCCGCCGCTCGCTATCTTCATCTTGCTCATAATCCACGCATTTACAAACGATCCTGCCAAAAAAGCCGTCAAGCTTGCAAACGCTATCCGCGGAGCCAGACCAAAAACGAACTTAAACGCTTCCTCGCCCTCCCAGAACGGAGCTGCCGGAAGCGCAATCGAAAGCTGGGCGAAGCCAATCATCAGGAAATTCGAGGCAAAGCCGCTCCAGATAATGAGCCTGATTTTACGATAGCCCCACACTTCGGCGATGCAATCATTAATAATGTAGGAAACAGGGAAAACGATTAGCCCGGCCGTGGCCGTGATTCCGGCAACCTGTATTACTTTGGTTTCTAAAATATTGGATGCTACGAGGCATATATTAAAAAGGATACCGAGCAGCATAAATGAAACGGAGACTTTTCTTTGCATATTTCTTGTTTTTTTGCCGTGGTTGTCAAGCACACGTCTGTTTGAGGCCCCAAAGATATACTTTATGATTGAATCCGAGCCCTCCCGCTACGGCGGCTATGTTGTTTATCGCTCCGTCATAGAGCTTTTCAACAGCGTATTTACAGGCCGCTACGGCGGATATCCGGTTTACAACCCGTATAAGGCAACCGCCGGTCGGCCAAGGTTGATCCACTACTGCCGAAAGTGATTTTTCCACCAAATAGAGAAAAAATCCCCCCACAACATTTGCAGATGAAAAAAATCTCTATATTTGCGACCATAAAAAAACAATAAAGTTCAAATGGCATATTTAAATAAATCTCATAATAACATCATCACTCCCGTCAACACGGAAGGATTCTTTACAATTACCCACCCGTAATCTACCTTTCAACTCGCGCCTAAGTTCTTCCCAATATATTTACAACGATTTATACATTAGCCTTCCCGAATTTCTTCAGGGAGGCTATTTTTTTTACCTGAACACCTGTGAAAAACCTTGCCGCAGATTCAATCCAGACTTGATCACAGGTGAAAAACCTCGCCGCAAATCCAATCCAGACTTGAACACCTGTGAAAAACCTCGCCGCAGATCCAATCCAGACTTGATCACCTGTGAAAAACCTCGCCGCAAATCCAATCCAGACTTGAACACAGGTGAAAAACCTTGCCGCAAATCCAATTCAAACTTGAACACCTGTGAAAAACCTTGCCGCAGATCCAATCCAGACTTGAACACAGGTGAAAAACCTCGCCGCAGATTCAATCCAAACTTGATCACCTGTGAAAAACCTTGCCGCGGATTCAATTCAAACTTGCGCACAGGTGAAAAACCTTGCTTCAAATCCAATTCAGACTTGCACACAGGTGAAAAACCTTGCTTCAAATCCAATTCAAACCTGAACACAGGTGATATTTTCATCTTATCCCGCGCGGGAAGATATTTTACAGGGAAATAAGTAAACCAGATATTAATAATTAAATAAATCCAATCGAACAATGGCATCAATACTTCCTTATGCAAAAATGACACGGCGGTTAAGCCCCGAAGAGTTTTTTGAATTTTGCAATTCTATTATTCGTCGCTCTCAGGCCGACGTTGTTTTAGTTGCGCGCCTTGCGCTGCGTTATACTTCGTTCAACGGAGCTTTTACCGTGTACGACAAAGGCTTTAAGAGGCCGCTGAAGGCTCCTGAAACCAAAAAGATCAAGGAACTGGATACGAAACGTAAAGGCTTTTTTTCACTGATCGACGACGATGTGAGGAAACTTGCAAAAATTGCCGTCGACCCCGCCGTACTCGAGGCCGCCGACTTCATAATACCCCTCCTCGACAATTATGCCTGCACCCCAAAGATTGAGTATGAGGGAGAAACGGGAGC
>JAITGL010000016.1 GCA_031280645.1 Tannerellaceae bacterium
GGCAAGGCTCAAAATCCCGAAAACGTCCCTTGCCATAAGTGTGGCAAGGCTCGAAATCTCAAAAACGCAAGGCTCGAAATCTCGAAAACGTCTCTTGTCACAGCTGTGACAAGGCAAAAAATCCCCAAAACGTCTCTTGTCACAAGTGTGACAAGGCAAGAAATCTCCAAAACCTCTCTTGTCACAGCTGTGACAAGGCAAGAAATCCCCCAAAAGTCTCTTGTCACAAGTGTGACAAGGCAAGAAATCTCCAAAACGTCTCTTGTCACAGCTGTGACAAGGCAAGAAATCTCGAAAACCTCTCTTGTCACAAGTGTGACAAGGCACGAAATCCGAAAAACGTCTCTTGTCACAGCTGTGACAAGGCAAGAAATCTCCAAAACCTCTCTTGTCACAGCTGTGACAAGGCTCGAAATCTCGAACACCTCTCTTGTCACAGCTGTGACAAGGCTCAAAATCTCGAAAACCTCTCTTGTCACAAGCGTGACAAGGCTTGAAATCCTCGAAAACGGCCTTTCAATATTTGTTTAAAGCTTCGGGATCCCGAAAAAACAGCCTTTCAACATTTGTTGAGAGGCTGTAAAGGGGGCGCGCCGGGGCTGCGGCGACTTAAGGCGGGCGACTTTTTTATTGGGGGATGAGTGGGATGTAACGGGCGATTGTTATTCGGGGGCCGGGCGGAGGGGCGGAGGGTAAAGCCGCGGGCGTACGGTTTATCGCGTGGACGCCTTTCTTATTATTCTTCCGAAAAATATTGTATTTGGGGGTTATCGGCTTTGCCGGCGCTTAATTCGCGCTCTATTCGGGCCAGGGATTCTTTCATCAGGCGTTCGGCTTCGGCGGAGGCTTGGGCTTGAACGGTGAGGCGGAGGCGGATCCGGCCCGACTGGGGCAGGTAGGCGAGCTTGACCGCCGGGGGCAGGGCGGCCTCGAAGGGGGCGAGGCGGATGGCTAAGGCTGATTCGGTCAGGCCGGTTACGGTAAGGGTGTGGTGGGCGATGAACGCGTCGCGGGCAAAGCGGCTCTTGAGGCGGGGGATGATTTGGCCGGTCATCATTTGCTCCATCTCAAGGGGGACGCCGGGCATCGCTACGGTTACTTTGCCGCCTGTGTCGAACCATAGCCCGGGGGCGGTGCCGGCGGGGTTGCGGAGGGGGATGGCGGCGGCGGGCGTCATGGCCTGGCTGCGGGTGAGCTCGTTCATGGCGCGGCCTCGCAGGGCGAAGAGGCGTTCGATGTCGGAGTATACCTGGCTTGAGAAGTACAGCGGGGTGTTGAAGTGGAGGCTGAGGGCGCTCTTGGTTACGTCGTCTTTGGTGGGGCCGAGCCCGCCGGTGAGGAGTACGATGGCTACGCGGCCGAGCGAGGAGGAGAGGGCGGAGAGGATGTCGGCCCGGTTGTCGCCTACAACGGCTTTGCGGGTTACCTTGAATCCTTCGGGCTCGAGGCGGCGGGCCATCCAGGCGGAGTTGGAGTCGATTACCTGGCCGATCAGCAGCTCGTCGCCTATGGCGATTATTTCGAGGTTCAACGGGAGGCTGTTATGCGGGCGATGTATTTCCCTACGATGTCGAACTCGAGGTTGACGATGCTGCCGGGAACGATGTCGCCAAAGTTGGTGTGCTCGCGGGTGTAGGGGATGATGGCTACTTCAAAGCTGTTGGGGCGCGAGTTGCATACGGTGAGGCTCACGCCGTTTACGCATACGGAGCCTTTCTCGACGGTGAGGTAGCCTTGTTTTACCATCTCGGGCGAGGTTTGGTACTCGAAGGCGTAGTACCAGCTTCCGTTGGCTTCGCTTACGGCGGCGCAGCGGGCGGTTTGGTCGACGTGGCCTTGTACGATGTGGCCGTCGAGCCTTCCGTTGATCATCATGCTGCGCTCGAGGTTCACGCGGCTGCCTGCGCTGAGCAGGCCGAGGTTGGAGCGCTCGAGGGTTTCGCGGATGGCGGTTACGGCGTATGTGGAGCCGCTGGTTTCTACTACGGTCAGGCATACGCCGTTGTGGGATACGCTTTGGTCGGGGCGGAGCTCGGATGCGAACGAGCATTTTATTGTGAGGTGGATGTTATCCTTGTCCTCGCGGATGGCCGTTACCTGGGCGGCTTCTTCTACTATTCCTGAAAACATTTTGTGTATTGATTATTGTGGGTTATTATGTTTGATCTGGTGCGCGGGGGGTTAGTCGGGGCGGAGGTTAAATTCGTCTTTCAGCTTGCCGAGGGCGGGGTTAACGCTGTAAAGGTGCTGAAATTTCTCGGCCGGGGTGTAGGCTTTTTTCTTGCCGGAGGCTTCGCTTACGCGGATGCTCATCTGTACTTTGCAGTTTTTGAGTTCGCGCCGGAGGTATGGCAGTAGCTTAACGCTTTCGTTGAGGAGCTCGTCTTGCTGTATGGTGTTGTAAACGGGTACTTCAAATAAGTATTTTTCGAGCAGTACGGGTTTGCTGTTGGCCATGGCGCCTTTGAGGTAGGCATTGTCGCCGATTTGGGAGGCGTATGCGTCCCATTGCTTTATGAGGTCGGCTTCGGTAAAGGGCGTTACGGCGTTTGATTCTTCGGCTGGGGGCTTGTCGGGCGGAGCTGTGTCTTCGTTCGTGCGGGCGATATTTTTGATGGAGGTGTTGGGTAGCAGGCTGGAGGCTCGCGGAGCGGCGGCGGGCTGGGCTGCGGCTGGGGAGGCTTGGGTTGCTTGCGGTTGCGCGGCGGGCGCGGCTTGGGCTTGGGGCTGCGTTTGCGGGGCTACTGCGGCCGGGGCGCTTGTAAGGCGGCAGAGCTGCATCATGGCGAGTTCGAGGAGCAGGCGCTTGTTGCGGCTGGCGCGGTAGTTCATATCGCAGTTGTTGGAGATTTCGATGGCTCGGAAAAGGAGTTCTTCGGAGCAGCGGCGGGCTATGTTTTTGTATCGCTCGCGAATGGAGGCGCCTACTTCAAAGAGTATAATGGTGGCTTCGTCGCGGCACATGAGCAGGTCGCGGAAGTGCGACGCCAGGCCGGTTATTATGTTATGGCCGTCGAATCCTTTAGAGAGGATTTCGTTCAAAACCAGAACGGCCGAGCGGGCGTCGGATTTTAATATATCTTCTGTAAGGCGGAAATAGTATTCGTAGTCGAGAACGTTAAGGTTATTAATAACCGACTGGTAGCTGATTTCGCCTCCGGAGAAGCTGGCTACCTGGTCGAATATCGACAGCGCGTCGCGCATGCCTCCGTCGGCTTTTTGCGCAATAACCTGCAAGGCTTCGGGCTCGGCTTTTACGCCTTCGCTTCCGGCCACGTATTCCAGGTGTTCTACCATGTCGGCGATAGAGATTCGGGAGAAGTCGTATATCTGGCATCGCGAGAGGATGGTGGGCAGGACCTTGTGCTTCTCGGTGGTTGCGAGGATAAAGACCGTGTGGCGCGGAGGTTCTTCGAGTGTTTTGAGGAAAGCGTTGAACGCGGAGGTGCTTAGCATATGCACTTCGTCGATGATGAAAATCTTGAACTTTCCTATCGCCGGCGGGATCAATACCTGCTCGATAAGCGCCCTGATGTCTTCAACCGAATTGTTTGAGGCTGCATCCAGTTCGTGAATACTGTAAGAGCGATGCTCGCTAAAGGCCATGCACGACTCGCATGCGTTGCAGGCCTCTCCTTCGGGCGTGGGCGCAAGGCAGTTGATGGTTTTTGCAAAGATTCGCGCGCACGAGGTTTTACCAACGCCTCGCGGGCCGCAGAAAAGATAAGCATGCGCCAGCTTATTGGCTGCAATTGCATTCTTCAACGTTAAAACGAGTGATTTTTGGCCTACTACGCTGCGAAATGTGGAAGGGCGGTATTTCCTGGCCGATACAATATAATTATCCATAAGCAATTGACATTTTCTTGGGTGGGCAAAGGTATAAAAATCTTTTTGCGAGTTTGCGTCGTATGTCGGTATAAGTTTTGAAAACGGGCCTCGGCGGCAATCAGGCAGTTGATAATTTTGTAGCTGTCGAAAAAACATTAATTTTGCGTCCCGATTCCTAAAGGGTAAAAAAGACAGTCCGGCCGGGCTGCACCCCCGGAACATAATCAATTAATGTAAACAAATAAATGTACGTAATTGTAGAGATTAACGGCCAGCAATTTAAGGCGTCAGAAGGCAAGAAACTGTTTATTCATCATGTTAATCAGGGAGAGTTGCAAAGCGGCGACACCATTGAATTTGACAAGGTACTGCTTGTCGATAAAGACGGCGCGGTAACCGTAGGCCTCCCAACGGTTGAGGGCGCAAAGGTTATTTGCCAAGTACTTTCCCCGATGGTAAAAGGCGACAAAGTGCTTGTTTTCCATAAGAAAAGAAGGAAAGGATACCGCAAGCTCAACGGCCACCGCCAGCAGTTTACCGAAGTGAGTATAAAAGAAATCATCGCTTAACATTTAAAAAGGAACAAACAAAATGGCACATAAAAAAGGTGTAGGAAGTTCTAAGAACGGTCGCGAATCGCATAGCAAGCGCTTGGGAGTAAAACTATTCGGCGGCGAAGCAGCCAAAGCCGGCAATATCCTGATCCGCCAGCGCGGAACCGTCCACCATCCGGGCGAAAACGTAGGCATAGGGCGCGACCATACGCTGTACGCCCTTAAAGACGGGGTGGTAGCATTTCGTCGCAGCAAGGAAAACCGCTCATACGTATCTATCCGTGAAATAAAACCGGAAGCGTAAGGCGGCAGCAACCTCGTAATTGTGGGATAGTTCTTTCGCCTGCTTAGAGGGAAGGCAACTGTCTCACAATTTTTATGTGGAAGAATCACATAAAAAGTATAAAGGCAATGAAGGAATACACGATAGCTGCAAAAATAAAATCGGCTTCCATAAACGAACTTTCCCTCCCGCAAAAAGACCTGATAGATGCGGCTCGCAAGGCAGCGGCAAAGGCATACGCCCCCTATTCGAACTTCAGCGTAGGCGCAGCCGTACTGCTTGATAACTCAACAATAGTTACCGCGTCAAACCAGGAGAATGCCGCATATCCGTCGGGCATATGCGCCGAGCGCGTAGCTCTGTTTTACGCCGGAGCAGAGTATCCCGACCAAAAAGCCCAAGCAATTGCAATCGTAGCACTCACAGGCGGCCGATGGACAGGCCCCGTTTCGCCATGCGGAGCCTGCCGGCAGGTAATGCTCGAAACACAATCCCGATCGGGAAGCCCGATGCAAGTACTCCTTGCCGGCAACGAAGAATGTTATCTTATCGACAACGCCGCACAACTGCTGCCGTTGGCATTTGGAGCCAAAGACTTGGCAGCCGGCAACTAAAAAGAAGGGCGGCGAAATATTTTGGCATCCTTTTTGATATGATCGGAGGAGAATATTATCTTTGCTAAGTATTACACAAACATATTATATGAGCTATAATTATTCAAAAAGATTAACAGATGTGCTGGAATACAGTCGAGAAGAAGCTGTAAGACTAAAAAATGCAGAGCTAACTCCCGGCCATCTTGTTTTGGGTATCATTCGCGACGGAGAAGGAACGGCAGTACAAATTCTTGACGAATTGCATGTTGATTTACCGGCTCTTAAAAAGCATATTGAAGAAAATTTACGAGATCATCAATCCCCAACTGCCAAAGTTGCCTATGTCATGACAGGCAAGATAGCCGACAAGATACTGAGGATGGCCAGGCTCGAAGCCCGCATCTTTAAATGTAGCGAAACGGAAACCGAGCATTTACTGCTGGCAATACTGAAAGAAGAAAGCAGCTCCGCCGCCAAGACCCTTTTATCCGCCGGCGTAAACTATAGAACATTTTATAACGGAGTAATAGCTCGCCAGGAAGCCGGCCCTTCAAAAGCCGAATCGGAAGAAAACAAGCCAAAGAAAACGCAATTCCCCCCTGCCCCCACAGACGTCTCCGACGGATATACCGACGACGACGAAGACGAAGATTCCGACAATACTTCGCCCAAGAAAGACTCAGCGCGAACAAATACCACCTCGCAACCCAAGCAGACAAACGATACCCCCGTTCTCGATAATTTCGGTACCGATATGACCCGTATAGCCGCCGAAAACCGCCTCGACCCAATCGTAGGTCGCGACCAGGAAATTGAACGGGTAGCCCAGATACTAAGCCGCAGGAAAAAGAACAACCCCGTGCTGATCGGCGAGCCGGGAGTAGGCAAATCGGCCATAGTTGAAGGCCTTGCCCTTCGGATAACGCAGAAAAAGGTAGCGCGAGCACTGTTCGACAAGCGAGTTATCAGCCTCGACATGGCCTCGGTTGTTGCCGGAACAAAATATCGTGGACAATTTGAAGAACGAATCAAAGCCATACTCAACGAGCTGTCGAAAAATCCCAATATCATACTTTTTATCGACGAGATACACATGCTCGTAGGCGCCGGCGCCGCATCCGGATCAATGGATGCAGCGAACATACTCAAGCCGGCCTTAGCAAGGGGCGAACTCCAATGTATCGGCGCAACTACCCTCGACGAATATCGCAAATCAATTGAAAAAGACGGCGCATTAGAACGACGCTTCCAAAAAGTAATAGTCGACCCCACCACTTCCGCCGAGACCCTTGAAATACTGCACTGCGTCAAGCCTATGTACGAAGAGCACCATAATGTAACATATACCGACGAGGCCCTAAAAGCCTGCGTTACCCTGACCGATCGTTATATAAGCGACAGAAAATTTCCCGACAAGGCTATCGACGCCCTCGACGAAGCCGGCTCTCGCGTACATATATTTAATGTAATAGTGCCTAAAGGAATTGAAGAGCTTGAGCTAAAAATAGAAAATACCAAGGTAGAGAAACTTTCGGCAGTAAAGTCGCAAAACTTTGAACTCGCAGCAAGCTATCGCGACAGAGAGCGAGAGTTATCCGAAAAACTTGATTCTGCAAAGAAGCAATGGGAACGGCAGCTATATGACAATCGCGTGATAGTTGACGAAGAGAAAGTCGCCGAAGTAGTTTCGATGATGTCGGGCGTACCCGTCCAGCGAATAGCAACCGCCGAAAACATAAAGCTTCAGCAAATGAACGAAGCCTTGCGCAGCAAAGTGATAGGGCAAGACGATGCAGTGGCTAAAGTGGTGAAAGCCATCCGTCGCAACCGCGTAGGACTGAAAGATCCCAGCAAGCCGATAGGAACCTTCATGTTTCTCGGCCCGACCGGAGTAGGCAAAACACATTTAGCCAAGATGCTGGCAGAATTTCTTTTTGACTCGGCCGACACCCTGATCCGCATTGACATGAGCGAGTATATGGAGAAATTTGCCGTATCCCGCCTCATCGGAGCCCCTCCGGGATATATCGGATACGACGAAGGAGGGCAGCTAACCGAGAAAGTAAGGCGCAAACCCTATTCGGTTGTACTGTTCGACGAAATAGAAAAGGCCCATCGCGACGTATTCAATATTCTCCTTCAGGTACTCGACGAAGGACGGCTTACAGACAGCTTCGGTCGCCGTATTAATTTCAATAATACGATACTTATCCTGACATCAAATATCGGCACCCGTCAGCTTAAAGAGTTTGGCCACGGCGTTGGCTTCAATACTCCGATAACACAGGTAACCGACAAGGAGTTTGCACATGGAATTATCCGTAAAGCCCTCAATAAAACATTTGCGCCAGAGTTCCTCAATCGCATTGACGACATCGTAATGTTCGACCAGCTTGATAAAGCTTCCATTCTAAAAATAACCGAAATAGAACTGAAAGGCCTTTACGAGCGAATGAGTCATATGGGCTTCGACATTAATCTTACCGACGATGCAAAAGACTTCCTTGCCGACAAGGGATACGACATCCAATACGGCGCCCGCCCCCTTAAACGGGCCATCCAGAAATACCTGGAAGACGAAATGGCGGAGATGATTATAAAGGGAATCGTTAACGAAGGCGATAGCGTATTGGTTAGCTTTAACAAAGAAGCAGAGAAACTAAATATCGAAAAACAAACAATATTGCAATATGTCTAAACAAGGTAGTATAGGGGTAACGAGTGAGAATATATTCCCTATTATTAAGAAATTTCTTTATAGTGATCATGAAATTTTCCTGCGTGAAATAATCTCGAATGCCGTAGATGCCACGCAGAAGTTGAAAACCCTCGCATCAGTAGGCGAATTTAAAGGCGAGCTTGGCGATCAAACCATCCAAGTTATCCTCGACGAAAAAGCTGGAACCATTACTGTTTCCGACCGAGGCCTTGGAATGACCGCCGAAGAGATCGAAAAGTACATAAACCAGATTGCCTTTTCGGGAGCCGAAGAGTTTGTTGAAAAGTATAAGAACGATGCCGCCGCAATTATCGGACATTTCGGACTTGGCTTTTATTCAACGTTCATGGTATCGAAAAAGGTGGAAATCGTAACCCGGTCGTACAAAGATGGAGCCGTACCGATGAGGTGGAGCTGCGAAGGAAATCCCGAATATATTCTGGAAGAAACATCGCGTAGCGAAACGGGAACCGATATCATCCTCCACATCGACAATGATAACAAGGACTTTCTTAACAAAGACAAAATCAGCGGCCTTCTAAAAAAATATTGCCGCTACCTCCCCATCCAAATCGCCTTCGGCAAGAAGCAGGAATGGAAAGATGGCAAATACGTTGACACTCCCGATGACAATATCATCAACGAAATCAAACCGGCCTGGACGCGTAAACCATCGGAGCTTAACGACGACGACTACAAGCATTTCTATCGCGATATGTATCCTATGACCGACGAACCTCTGTTTTGGATTCATCTCAACGTTGATTATCCTTTCAACCTTACCGGAATTCTGTACTTCCCGAAGGTGAAGAACAATATCGACATCAATCGGAACAAGATTCAATTATACTCTAACCAGGTATTCGTAACCGATTCGGTGGAAGGCATCGTTCCAGAATTCCTCACACTTCTACACGGCGTGCTCGACTCGCCCGATATTCCGCTCAACGTATCTCGTTCGTATTTGCAAAGCGACCAGAATGTGAAGAAAATCTCAAGCCATATCACTAAGAAAGTTGCCGACAGGCTGGAGGATATCTTCAAAAACGACAGGCCGCAGTTTGAAGACAAATGGGATAGCCTCAAGCTCTTTATACAATACGGTATGCTTAGCGACGAGAAATTTTACGATAGAGCCGTAAAGTTTGCACTCCTTAAAGACACCGACAAGAATTATTTCACCCTCGACGAATACAAAACCCTCGTCAAAGACAATCAAACCGATAAAGATAGCCAGCTCGTATACATCTATACCAACAGTGCCAAAGATCAATATAGCTACATCCAAGCTGCCAAAGACAAAGGATACAATGTGCTCATGATGGACGGACAATTAGACGTGCACATCGTTGGGCACCTCGAGCAGAAGCTGGAGAAAACACATTTCGTGCGCGTTGATAGCGATACAACCGATAACATTATTCGCAAAGGCGACGCACAAAAGGTTGACTGGAGCGACGATCAGCGCAACGCCATTCAGGAAGTATTCAAAAGCCAGATGCCTGCAATGGAGAAAGCTGAGTTTTACGTTGCATTTGAAGCTCTCGGCGAAACGGCCAACCCCATTCTCCTTACGCAAAACGAATACATGCGGCGAATGCGTGAAATGTCGACCCTGCAACCGGGAATGTCGTTCTACGGCGAAATGCCCGACAGTTACAATATCACACTCAATACCGATCATCCGCTGATTAAAAAAGTGCTTGCGGAAGAAGAAGCCGCTTGCAGCGAGCAACTTGCCCCCGTACTTGCCGACATCAAAGGATGGGAAGCCAGGCAATCCGATCTTGAGGAAAAACAAAACAAAAAGAAAGACGGAGAGGTTACCGACGCCGAAAAAGACGACCTCAACAACACCAACAGCCAACTCGACAGCCTCCGTAGCCTCCGCAACCAAATCCTTTCCGGATTTGCTGCCGCCAATAGCCTCGTACATGAGCTTATCGATCTCGCGCTGCTAAGCAACGGAATGCTTAAAGGAGAAGCCTTGAGCAGATTTATTAAGCGCAGCATCAAAATGATCGGCTAAATAATGAATTATTTAAATACACATATCCCCGGCTTATGGATTGTCGAACCAACAGTGTTCAACGATAGCCGGGGATATTTTTTTGAAGCCTACAAGAAAGATCAGTTCGAGGAGCAAATAGCTCCCGTAAACTTTATTCAGGAAAACGAATCTTGTTCCGTAAAAGGAGTTCTGCGAGGCCTCCACTTTCAGCTCAATCCATACTCGCAGGCTAAGCTTGTACGCGTTATCAAAGGAAAAGTACTTGACGTTGCCGTCGACCTCCGATCGCAATCCTCAACATTTGGGCAGCACATTGCCGTAGAACTATCCGAAACAAACAAACGGCAACTATTTATACCACGCGGATTCGCACACGGATTCCATGTACTTAGCGACGAAGCCATATTCACCTACAAAGTAGACAACCTCTATCATCCCGCATCCGAGCGCACGTTACGCTTTGACGACTCCGCGCTCGGTATCAATTGGATGATTCCACAAGGCGTCGTGCCCATAATGTCGGACAAAGACAGGAACGCTCCGCTCTTTGCCGAATTTAATTTCTAAATACCTTATTACTTATTTATATCTTATATCATGAAAACATATCTCGTTACCGGCGGTGCCGGATTCATAGGAGCCAACTTTGTTAAATACATGCTGGCAACATATCCCGACATTAAAATAGTAATCCTCGACGCCCTCACATACGCAGGCAACAAAGAAACCATTAGCGCTGACCTTTGCAACCTGCAATGCGAGTTCGTTCACGGCAATATATGCGACCCCGTTCTTGTTGACAGCCTTTTCAATAGCCACCGCTTCGACTGCGTTGTTAACTTCGCCGCCGAAAGTCACGTTGACCGCAGCATAGACAACCCACAGTTATTCCTACTCACCAATATTCTCGGAACACAAAACCTCCTCGACGCTTGCCGACGCGCATGGACAACAGGTAAAGACCAAGCCGGATATCCGGTATGGGCCGATAACGTACGCTTCCATCAGGTATCAACCGACGAAGTATACGGAACGCTCTCGCCTGCCGGCAACGACAAATTCGCCGAAACCAATCCTATCGACCCCCGCAGCCCGTACAGCGCATCCAAAGCATCGGCCGACCTATTCGTCATGGCATATTACGAAACGTACAAAATGCCCGTAAGCATTACGCGATGCTCAAACAACTATGGCCCATGGCACTTCCCCGAAAAACTCCTACCGCTGATAATCGGCAACATCCTCGAAGGAAAGTCGCTACCAATATATGGAGATGGAAAAAATGTACGCGACTGGCTATACGTTGAAGACCATTGTACGGCCATCGACGCCGTAATACAACGCGGACAACCCGGACAAGTATACAACGTTGGCGGAAACAACGAAATACGAAACATTGACATCGTTAATCTAACCCTTCATACCATACGACGCATTATGGAATTGGAACCAAAATACCGCACCGCCCTTCGTAAACAGGAATACGACGCCGATGGCAACCAAACCTTTAACCATATCGGACCAAGCCTCATACAATACGTTCCCGACCGCCTTGGACACGACCTGCGATACGCAATCAACGCCGAAAAAATACAGTGCGAACTCGGATGGACGCCGCAAACCACCTTTACCGACGGCCTCAATAAAACTATACACTGGTTTCTCGACAACCAGCAATGGGTAGCAACCGTAACCAATAAACCAAATATTCAATAACCAAAAACAATTTCAACAATGAACAGCATTTTTTATCTCCTGATTGGAGCCTACACAATGGGCCTCAGCGACGGCATCTACGTTTATAAATTTAATGATGCAACCGGACAAGCCACATACGTTGGCAAAACAATTGTCGATAATCCATCCTACATCGAAACAACCAACGGCACATACATCTATGCCGTAAGCGAAAACCCGTATAACCGTAGCGAAGACGACGACCAAAGCGTATCATCATACGCCAACGCCCTCCGGTTCGACAAAGCCACCGGGCATCTCACCCTCGTCAATTCCCAGGAAACCTTTGCCGCAAGTCCCTGCTACATTATTGTCGACTCTGCAAGACGCCACGCCCTTACGGCCAACTACGCCGGAGGCAGCATAACCGTATTCCATATCGACACTGACAGCCTCCAACCCATAGAGCAAATGATAATATTCGACGGCTCAGGCCTCGACGCTGCACGGCAAGACATGCCCCACCTCCACTGCGTAAAGATATCGCCCGACAGCAAATATCTATTTGCCGCCGACCTCGGAACCGACAACATCCACCGCTACGACCTAAACCACTCCGGCGCCCCATTCCTACGCGAAGAAACCCACAAATCATTTCCACTCCCTCCAGGCTCCGGCCCCCGGCATCTCACATTCCACCCGGGCGGGCAATACCTTTATCTCATTAATGAACTATCCGGTACCGTTACAGCCTTCAACTACAACAACGGTGATATTGTCGCTTTCCAAACCATACAAGCCGACACCGTTGGCGGACGCGCCAGTGCCGACATCGCCATATCGCCCAACGGCAAATACCTGTACGCCTCCAACCGCAACAAAGCCGACGGTATCGCCATCTTCTCAATCAATCCGGCCAGCGGCTCCCTCGCCAAAGTAGGCTATCAGCCAACCGCCCTGCACCCGCGCAACTTCACCCTTACGCCAAGCGGACGCTTCCTAATCGCCGCCTGCATGCAAAGCAACGTTATCGAAATTTACGCCATTGACCCCGAAACCGGTCTGCTTCGCAAAACCGATAACGATATCGCCGGCATAGACTCTCCGGTATGCGTAAAGCTAATCGAGAATTGAAAGATTTGTAGCGAAGTTTAAACGCTAACAATTGCGGATGCTTCTGCCGGCCAATCTTAAGCTTTGCATACGGCGTACTACCCTTCGGAAATAAGTTTTGACCTTCAGTAATTAAGTAAGCATGTTCAAATCAATTTTACCGCTACCTCAAAGAGCATACTTGCCGATCTGCTAAGACTCAATAAGGGAGCTTTGATATCGCTATAGTTGTGGCAAATCAAAAAGAAGCTAAATCCTGATTTGCTGCGACTATGGTAAGTTTCAACATCTTTGGGCGGTTAGCCATTTTAAGATATGTATGTGCAGGCAAAAAATCTCCTGTGCCGCTTAGCCCGAATGGATAACGCTTCTTCCTCAGAAACCTTTAATATGGAAAGAATCGCTCTGGATGTTGCTTTACAAATAACCACGCCCTGTATACTATTGCAATAACTGCGTTTCTCAATATTAAGCCCAAATTACGCATTAGGAATTTTCGCAGCTAAATCTATCGGATGATCCACAGTCCAACGAGCCATTTTCTGCGTTTTTGGGGAAAGAGATATTTTTAGCTTAATCCTATCTCCCGATTTTTCCAAATAGGCTCCAATGGCAAAGGTTCTGTATCTTAAGGTCGACAGAGTTTTTTGTGTTTTCTCTTGAAGGACGAAGATTCTGAAAATTGACATCAGATTATAGGGAATCATAGCAAAAATTAATGCAGCTTCTGTGGAAAATTCGGTAGTGTCTTAAATTATCAGATTTAATTATTTCCATACTTACCGGTTTTGTAGTAAAAGTGTTCAATATACATTCCAATAACATTATCGTGTATTTGTTCATTTTTTGAGAAGCA